>NZ_VPFK02000016.1:0-71595 GCF_008634075.2 Saccharibacillus sp. WB 17
GCGCAAGGGGGAAGGGAGGAGTCTTCTATGTGGGGGAGGGGTTAGCGGTTTGGGCGGAATTCGCGAGTAAGATGGGGAATGTTGACTAGGCGTCAACATTTCAAGCGAAACTCGCAGGCAAAGTCGCGAATGTTGACTAAATGTACGCATTTGCCGCGATTTTGGTTGTAATCAGCTCTTTTACGTTGAAAATGTTGATTTTTAATCTACATTTGCATAAAACTTTATCGGCACAGGGGACAAATGTTGACCAAAAGTCATCATTCTTCCGCTCTTCTGCGCGCCGGTTCTGATTTTCGCTAATTTTACAGGCACGCGAGCAAGCTGCAGAATGACAGGGCGACAGAAACATAGATACACAGAAAGACAGAACGAGCGGGCGCGGCGCATCCTGGGTGATTCATCGTGGTTGTGCCCGAATGCTCGTTTGATTTCTTTTCCATTTGATTTTTTTAATAATGATAGCGCTTTATTGGATGGAAACGTCGAACCGATTTGTGGGAAAAACTCAACAGGCAGGCCCAATCAAGGAGGGAAAACCAATGACGCAGTTGTATTTGGATCACTCGCAGCCTTTGGAACAACGGGTGCGCGACCTGATCGCCCGGTTCACGCTTGAAGAAAAGCTCGCGCTGCTGCCGACCCGGCAGGCGGCGGTGGAGCGGCTCGGCGTGCCGGCTTACCGCGTCGGCGGGGAAGCGGCGCACGGCGTCGCCTGGAAAGGCGTGGCGACGGTGTTCCCGCAGCCGATCGGCTTGTCGTCGACCTGGAACAAAGAGCTGCTGCGCGAGATCGGTTCCGTCATCGGCGACGAAGCGCGCAGCTATCACCGAAGCGAGCCGGAGACGCACGGGCTGACGCTGTGGGCGCCGACGGTCGATATGGAGCGGAACCCGCTCTGGGGACGCACGGAAGAAGCGTACGGGGAAGATCCGCATTTGACGGGCAAGCTGGCCGCATCGCTCGCGAGCGGGATGCAGGGCGACCATCCGTTTTATCTGAAAATGGTTGCGACGCTCAAGCACTTTTTCGCCAATAACAACGAAGTCGGCCGTCTGGACGGATCGTCGAGCGTGACGCCGCGCAATATGCGCGAATATTACCTCGAAGCGTTCCGTATTCCGTTCGAGGAAGGCGGCGCGCTGTCGATGATGACCGCCTACAATTCGATCAACGGCACGCCGGCGATCGAGAGTCCTTACGTGCAGCGGTTCGTCAAGGACGAGTGGAAAATGGACGGCTTCATCGTCTGCGACGGAGGCGATCTGTCGCAGACGGTGAACTTCCACAAGTATCACGACTCGCACGCCGACTCCGTGGCGGGTGCGCTGCTCGCCGGCGTCGACAGTCTGACCGACGACCCGGAGCTTGTGATTGCGGCGGCGCGCGAAGCGCTGGAGCGCCGCCTCATTGGCGAAGAAGACGTCGACCGCGCGCTCGTCAACGTCTTCCGCATTCGATTCCGGCTCGGCCAGTTCGACCCGGAAGAACAGAACCCGTATGCGTGCATCCCGGAATCGACGCTCTGCGCGCCGGAGCACGCCGAGCTGGCGCGGCGTGCGGCGGAGCAGTCCGTCGTGCTGCTCAAGAACGACGGACTTCTGCCGCTGCGAAGCGCGGACGTGTCCGGCGCAGCCGTCGTCGGGCCGACGGCCGACGCGGTCTGGACGGATTGGTACAGCGGCACGCTGCCGTACCGCGTGTCGATCCTGGACGGCGTCCGGGCGAAGCTGGACGTCAACGACCCGGCCGCAGGTTCCGCGGGCGGGGAGCGGCCTGCGGCCGGAACGGTGCGCGAAGCGAACGAAGCGGTCGCCGGCTTCGATGAAGCGCAGCGCTGGCTGCGCGTTCGGGCCGCATACGGCGGCCCGGATGCGCCCGGCGGCATACAGCCGGGCGGCAGCGGCGCAGCGGCGGCGGATGCCGCAAGCGCTTTGGACGCCGCAAGCGCGGCTCATGCGGCAAGCGCGGCAAGCGCCGTACGCTACGTCGAAGGCAGCGACACGGTGCGGCTGAGAGATGCCGCGGACGGCGGCGTATGGGCCGTGCAGCCGGGCGCAGACGGCGTGCTGGCGCTGCGCGGCGCGGCATATGCGCTGTCAGGCAGCGCGGCGGATACGCGGTCCGGCTCCGCGCGCGAGCGGCAGGGCGACGCGTCGGCAGCTCCGCGGCCTGACGCGGACAGCCGAAGCGACGCTTCGCTGTTCGAGCTGACCCGCTGGGGCTGGGGACAGCATACGCTTCAGGCGCATGCCAACGGCCGCTTCGTCAGCGCGCAGGACGACAAGCCGCTGTCGGCTTCGGCCGACAAGATCGGCGGCTGGTTCGTCAAGGAACTGTTCGACCTGCACGAAGGCAGAGGCGGGGAGCTGACGCTGCGGCAGTGGAACGGCCTGCCGATCGGCCGGTTCGACGGCGAATCGGCGCAAGCCGCCGGGCACGGCAGCGCGGGCTTGGCGCCGCAGGATGCAGCGGCTTCGCTTTCGGCGGTTCCCCATCCGCCCGCTTCGGCGTCTCCCGATCTCCCCGCGCCTCCGGCAGCGGCGCCCGCGCCTGTGCTGCGCGCCGCAGCGCCGGCAAGCGATATCGCAGCCGCCGAGCTGCGTCTGGAGACAGTACGCAGCGGTATCGAACAGGCGGCCGAAGCGGCACGGCAGAGCGACGTCGCGATCGTCTGCGTCGGCAACAGCCCGTACGTCAACGGCAAAGAAGAGATCGATCGTCCGTCGCTCAAGCTGCCGCAGAGCCAGGAAGAGCTGATCCGCGCCGTGCACGCGGCCAATCCGCGCACGGTCGTCGTGATCGTCGGCAGCTATCCGTTCGCGCTGGGAGATCTGGCCGAGCTTGTGCCGGCGATTGTATACACGGCGCACGGCGGGCAGGAGATGGGCACGGCGATCGCCGACGTTCTGTTCGGCGACGCCGCTCCGGCGGGCCGGCTCAGCATGACGTGGTACCGCTCGGAAGCGGACCTTGCGCCCATGACGGATTACGACATTATCGGCAGCGGACAGACGTACCAATATTTTGCCGGCGACGTGCTGTACCCGTTCGGCCACGGTCTGACTTACGTGCCGTTCCGTTACGGAACGCCCAAGCTGAGCGGAAACACGTTCGGCGAAGGCGACGTCGTTACGGTGGAGATCGAGCTGACGAACGCGGGCACGTCGGACAGCGAAGAAGTACCCCAGCTGTACGTGCGCGCCGCGCAGTCGACCGTCAAGCGTCCGCTCAAGCAGCTCAAAGGCTTCGAACGCGTGCACATCGCGGCGGGACACACAGCGACAGTGAACTTCGTGCTTCCGGTCCAAGAGCTTGCGTTCTGGGACGTCACGCGCGACAAGTTTTGCGTGGAATCCGGCACGTACACGCTGATGATCGGCGCTTCTTCCGCGGATATCCGGGCGCAAGCCGACTTTGCGGTGGAAGGCGAGACGGTGCCGCCGCGCAATCTGTACGTCCCGACCCGCGCGGAGAACTTCGACGAGTCCGACAACGTGCTGCTGGACGAGGGCGAGCATGGCGAAACGGCTGTCCGTACGGCCGATCCGACTTCGCCGGGCGAACTGCGGTTCCGCGAGGTCGATCTGACCCGGGGGCTGGCCGGCTGGACGCTGCGCGTGCGCAACGGCGGAACGGCCGGGCGCGTCGAGCTTCGTCTCGGAGACGCGGACGGCAAGCTGCTCGGCGTGGAAGATATTGCGGGCGCACGGGAAGGGGAATGGAGTACTCTCTCCGGTCAAAAAGAGCCGGGCGGACGTGACGCGAAGACGTCGGATGATCCGGCGCCCGGCTTGACTGTCGATCGCCCGGTCGACCTGTATGTCCGGCTGCACGGTTCGATCCGCTTGGGCGAGCTGACGCTGCTTCCGGCAGCCGAATGATCCCGAAGCCGGAAATCGCTTGACAGCCCGCAGGCCGCCTCTTATGGTCAAGAGGCGGCNCGTGGCGGAGCCGGACGGCGTAACGCTCGTCGATACCGGCCTGTCGATGATGGCGGGAGCCATTCTGCAAGAAATCGACCGGATGAATGCCGGTCCGCTGAAGCGGATCGTGCTGACGCACGGCCATGCCGACCATGTGGGCGGGCTCAAGCGCATCCTGGCGCAGCGTCCCGTCCCGGTGTACATGCACGAGCGCGAGATTCCGTACGCGGAAGGGGACTTGGCTTACCCGGGGAAAAGCCAGGCCAGAGCCCACGTGGAAAAAGGCATCCTGCAGCCGCTGCCCGCCGCGCCGAAGCACGGACCGGCGCGAATCGGCGAACTGGACGTGTACTTCACGCCCGGCCATTCGCCGGGCCATGTCGTATATTGGCACGGCGCGGACAAAGTGCTGCTGGCCGGCGACCTTTTCAACGCCAAGCGGGGCCGGTTGATTCCGCCCCGGTTCACGCCCGATCCCGAACTTGCGCTGCAAAGCGCAGGCGTGCTCCGCGATTTCGATCCCGAACGTATGCAGGTGTGCCACGGCGGCACGGTCTACCGTCCGGCGGGCCAGCTGGACGATCTCGAGCGCGAAGCCGAAGCGTCCAGGCTTGCTCAAGCCCGGCTGCAGGAGATGCGGGACAAACGAAACAGCAAAAAAAGCCGGCGCTGAGCGTCGGCTTTTTTTCTCGGGCAGCTTGCTTCGGTTTCTTGCCCGACTTGCCCGGCCCGTGCGCCGCCCGCGCACCCAACCATCGGCAAACAGCCCGACTCTCCAAACGGAGAATCGGGCTGTTTAACATTTTAAGCCGACGCCGGCTTTTTACGCGTGGTTCCTTACATCGGCTGCGGCACAAGCCCTTATACACATTCCAACCCGAAGTTGCCGCGCTGCCGACCGAAACCGTATTCAGGACAAATCGGACGCTTCCTCGCCGCCGGCTTCGATAGCCGGGCCGTCGTCGTAACGTTCCGCGTTGCGTTCGATTCTGCGGAACGCTTCGGCCAGCAGGTCGAGCTGCTCCGGGGTGAAGTCTTCGATCATGGCGGCGTTATGATGCCGTTCGATCACCGATGTCTCTTCCGTGACCTGGCGGCCTTTGTCCGTCGGATAGATAAGGTAGGCGCGCCGGTCCGCCCGGTCACTGCTGCGCATGATCAGTCCTTTGCGGTGCAGGACGTTGAGGATGCGGGTGACGGTCGGCTGGTCTTTGGAAGTGCGCTCGGCGATTTCTTTTTGATTCATGCCTTCCTTGAAACAGATGCAGCACATCACGGACCACTGCTCGGGCGTCAAATCGTAGTCTTTGAGCTTGGCGGCGAGACGGTTGCTGACTTTGCGGTAGATGACGCCCAGTTGAAAACCGATAGAATCTTGCGGCTGATACAACGATAGTCCCCCTCTTACTCGACCGGATTCCGTCCCCGCGGCCCGGCCTGCTCATTCTGGTTTTGCTGCTTGCTCACGCAAGTATACGAAGTTCGGAAAGCGGTGTCAAATATCGGGCGCGACCGGAAAAACGAGCGTGATCCGGGTGCCCCGGCCGGGCCTGGAATCGACGGAAATCGTGCCTTTGTGCGCGGTGACGACCGCATGCGCGATACTCATGCCGAGCCCCGCGCCGTCGACGCCTTCGTCGGTGTTCGTGCCCCGGTAGTAGCGGTCGAACAGGCGGGCCTGCGTCTGTTCGTCCATGCCGGACCCTTCGTCGCGCACTTCGATGACGGCGTCGCTGCCTGTCCGCCGCAGCGACAGCGTGATCGGCGTGCCGGGTTCGTTATGCTTGACCGCGTTCGAGATCAGATTGTCGAGCAGCCGTTGAAACCATTTGGCGTTTGCGAGAATCCCGACCGGTTCGTCGCTTTCCTCGAAGCCGAACGACGTGCCCGGCAGCGTCGCGTCGTTGACGTAACGCAGAACCGCCCGGCGCACGAATTCGTTCAGTTCGAGCGGTTCGAGCCGTTCGCCCGGCGTATGGTTTTTGAGTTCGAACGTCAGCGAGAAGTCCTGCAGCAGCTCCAGCATGTAGGCGCTTTTCTCCCGGATGGTGACGCCCATGTCGCGCAGTTCCCGTTCGCTCCAGCTGAACTGCCCGCTTTCGAGCAGATGCCCGTAACCCTGCACCGAAGTGAGCGGCGTGCGCAGGTCGTGCGAGATACCGGCCATCCATTCTTCGCGGGATTTTTCCAGGCGCCGCCGTTCGTCGCGCGAACCCGCCAGTTTGCCGGCCATGTCCGAAAATCCCGCGATCACTTCGCCGTACAGTTTGTAGCGGGCGCGGAAGCGTCCGTTTTTGCGGAAAATCTTGCGGCGTTCTTTGTCGGTAAACACATGCTCGTATTCGCCCCGGCCCATTCGTTCGAAGCCGCGCATGAACAGCAGCAGCGGGCCGCCGTAGCGGTATCCGTGCCAGGCCGCTAGGGCGAGCGTCAGCAGCAGGATCGCGCCGCCCACGATGCCCGATACGGTCAGGATCAGGCGCAGCATCGGCTGCCGGGGTGATTCCGCTTGCGCCCGCGGCGATTCCAGCAGCCACGTATAGCCGGATTCCGCATCGTAATGGTACGACAGCCCGGTGTCCGCCGTGCCGGGCGCCGAACGGATACGGACGAGATCGAGCGCTCCTTCTTCTTCGAATTCCCGCTGCGCGTTCGCGCCGTATCTTTGCACGGTTCGTCCGTTCTCGTCCAGCACGCGCAGCGAAGCGCCGAGCCGCTGCACTTCGCCGCCGAGCCTCTTTTCGGCCGAAGAACGGACGCGACCGGACTCCGAATCACGCGTGAACCAGTCCTGAAGCTTGCTTGCGTTGGGGTCGAGCTGCCCGAGCAGGTAGAAGCTGCGCTGGCCGTAAAACTCTTCGTACATCGTCGTCATGCGGTAAGAGCCGAGCCGGTGCGTATCGGCGATGCGAAGCAGCCGGGCCGCGGAATACCGATCTGGCACGTCTTCCGGTGCATTGGCCGCATAGGCGATCTCGCCGCGGGCGTCGACGATTTGCAGCCAATACCCTCTTTTTTGCAGCTGCCGCGGCCATGCTTCGGGCAGTTCGGCGCTGCCGCTTTCGACGATCGTCTCGACCGACAGCGAATCCAGGATCGCTTCCGGGGTGCCGGTCTCAAGCTGGTCGCGGCTTAGATAGTAGATGAGCACGAAGAGGGCGACGAAGATCGTCGTCAGCACCGACAGCCAGATCATGAAGAACTGCACCGTGAAATGCAGGCCGAGCCGCCTCGCGAGGCGCCCGGGGCGGAAGCTTGGCGGCTTGTTCATGCGAAGCGTCCCCGCACAAGCTTGTAGCCGAGTCCGCGAACGGTCAGCAGAAGGCGGGGCGAACCGGGATCGGCTTCGATCCGCTCGCGGATCTTGCGGATATGGACCATGACCGTATTGTCGTCGCTCAGACCGTCGAAGCCCCAGACCGATTCGTACAGCTGCGCTTTGGAGAAGACGATATCGGGATTGCGGCACAGAAACAGCAGCAGTTGGTACGCCTGCGCGGGACAGGCGACCGGCCGGCCGCCGACCGTCAGCTCGCCGGCGCGTTCGTCGAGCACGAAATCGCCGAAGTCGTACCGCCGGCGCGTATCGACAATCGCCGCCGGGGCAGGCTGCGTCTCGACCGGACCGCGGCGCAGGCGCGCGCGGATTCTCGCGGCGATCTCCAGCGGATTGAACGGCTTGGTGACGTAATCGTCGCCGCCTACGGCAAAGCCGGTCAGCCGGTCGAGATCGGTCGTCCGCGCGGTCAAATAGATCAGGTGCGCGTCCGACAGCTCGCGGATCTGCGGGCCGAGTTCGAAGCCGCTGCGATCGGGCAGCATGACGTCGAGCAGGATGACGTCCGCGCCGTGTTCGCGCAGCAGCGCCAGCCCTTCCGCGGCCGTACCCGCCGTATGGATACGTTCGAAGCCTTCTTTGCGCAGCACGATCTCGATCATCTGCACGATCGCTTTCTCGTCGTCCACGATCAAAATGGTGGTAGGGTTCATGAATTTCTCTCCTTATTGTAGCGCAGGCCTTTTCCGCTTCGGGGAGCGCCTGCCGCGTGCTGCAGCCATCTTAACACGGCCCGGCGCTTCCTGCGCATGCGGCAGGCAGAGTTAAGGAAACGTTAAGAAAGGCTTTAGCGTCTCTTCAAGCCGCCGCGTTACACTGGGTGCAGAGGTGATGGACATGGACAGAACCAAAAGGGTTCAATTAATCGACGGTCTGAGAGGCTTCAGCCTGGCCGGCATTTTGATTGCGAACATGCTTATTTTTCAATACGGATTGTTAGGGGAGACCGAGCCGCAGCTGTTCGGAATCGAAGGAGCGGACCTGGCTTTCCGCTCGTTCCTGTTTATCGCGGTCGTCGGCAGCTTCATGCCGATCTTCGCTTATCTGTTCGGGTTCGGGATGGTCAAGCTGGCGGACAGCCTGACCGTACGCGAACTGCGCCCCAAATGGCATCTGGCGAGACGCTTCCTGCTGCTGCTCGGCATCGGCATGCTGCATGCGACGTTTTTGTGGGAAGGCGACATTTTGACTTTTTACGGCATGACCGGCTTTTTCCTGCTGCTGTTTGTGGGACGCAAACCGAAAACGCTGCTGATCTGGGCGGTGCTGCTCATGACCGTGATGGGCGCGCTCGGGCTGACGCCGCTCGATCCGGTCGAAGCGGGACTCGGCTCGTCGGCGCATACGCAAAATTATGTGCTGCAAAGCCGCGACGTCTACGGCACCGGCACGTACGCGGAGATTCGCAGCTTCCGCAACGAAGTCGATCCGTTCGGGGAAGAAAACGGGATGTTTCTGCTGTTTGCCGTTTTGTTTGCCCCGATTCTGATTGCCCCGATGTTCCTGCTCGGGATGCGGGCCGCGAGAATAGGCACGTTCGACGATCCGCAGGGCATGCGCCGCTTCCATCGGCGCCGCGCCGCCGTCTTCATTGCGATCGGGCTGCTGCTCAAAGCTTACGGCATGCTGGCGCCGCAGCTCGGCGGAGCAGGGCTGCCCGGGCTGGGGCTCGGCGATACGGTCGGCGGGGCGATTCTGTCGCTCGGGTATATCCATGCGTTTGCCCTGCTGTACGCCGGCGTTCGCCGCCACCGCCTGCTGCCGAACTTCGAAGCTGTCGGCCGCTTGTCGATGACGAATTATTTGATGCAGAGCGTGATCGGCACGACGATTTTTTACGGATATGGCTTCGGGCTGTTCGGCCACGCCGGCGTATTCGTCGGCACCGTGATCGCGCTGGCGATCTATGCGGCGCAGCTCTGGCTGAGCCCGCTCTATCTGCGCCGGTTCCGCACCGGACCGATCGAGTATGTGCTGCGCGTCTGGACGTACCTGTCCTGGCGGGGCCGGCCGAAAACGCGCAAACTTCGTCCGCCCTCTTCGGAAGAACGCTCCCGCGTCTCCTGAAGCCGGGTTCGGCGCCTGCGCGGCGCCTCGGCAAGGAAGCGACCAGACGAGCATAGAAGACGCAGAAGTAGGCCCGCTTCGGGAGAAGCGGGCTTTTGGCGCGCA
The DNA here is from genome assembly GCF_008634075.2 of Saccharibacillus sp. WB 17. NCBI lineage: Bacteria > Bacillati > Bacillota > Bacilli > Caryophanales > Paenibacillaceae > Saccharibacillus > Saccharibacillus sp. WB 17. The sequence continues at coordinate 9,436 of NZ_VPFK02000016.1, forward strand.
AAAGAACGATAAAAGAACGGTATCGACGTCTTATTTTTAACGGAAATGCTTGGAAGCTTGAATCGGACCGCCCATACTCGATATAATCAAAGACAGTCGTTCCTGTCGGTCGGCAGCCTTACGGGCTGAGCGGCAATGACAGGCAAACTTGAGGATAAGGGGAAAAAGGATGAGCAAAAACAAAAAGCCGGCGCCGAAAAACGGCAAGCCGCAGGGTGCCAAAAGAAATACGGGGGGCGCCGCAAGACCGCAAAACGGCCGGCCGCAAAACGCCAGACCGCAGCAAAATCCGAACACGGCCGCTTCGCAGTGGACGTCGGGCAGCAAGCGCAAGAAAAGCAATCTGAGCGCGATCGCGCTGGGCTTTGTCGGCCTGGTCGTGGTGCTGCTGGTACTGATCTACCTGCTGACGAAGTTCGGGGAAAACCAGGCGCCGGCGGCTTCCGCCGAACCGGTCGTGCTGACGAACTATGTCGCAACGAACCAGCCGACGCTCGGCAAAGCGGACGCGAAGGTCAAAATCGTCGAATTCGGCGATTACAAATGCCCGGACTGCAAAATTTGGACAGAAACGGTACTGCCGGAGCTGAAGACCAAATATGTCGATACGAACGAAGCTTCGTTCCAATTCGCCGATTATCCGTTCCTGGCTGACGATTCCATGCTGCTCGCTTTGGGCGGACAAGCGCTGTACGAACAAAATCCGGATTATTTCTGGGCTTACAACAAAGCGGTGTACGCGAACCAGGATACGAACAAAGTGCGCGACAACTGGGTAACGGAAAAATACATCGTCGATCTGGTCAAACAAACGGTGCCGGATGCCGATATCGAGAAATTCGCGGCCGATCTCAAAAACAAAACGTACCAGGCTGCCGTAACAGCCGACGTCAAGGCTGGCGACGACAGCAAAATCACCGGCACGCCGTCGATTTTCGTCAACGGCACCAAAGTCGAGAATCCGACGCTTGAGAACGTGGAAGCGGCGATCGAAGCGGCCAAAGCGGGCTGAGCCTTTTTTCACACACAGTCGTTCAAGTAATTCAAGCTGTTCAAGCCTGTCGGCGAGCAGACCGGATTTTCGGTCACGCTTCGCCGACAGGCTTTTTTTTGGCGGAAAAAGAAGCCCGAACCGGTTCGCCCGCGATCAAAACGGTGAAATACGGCATATTCGCGAAAAGGGAGGGCTTATCCATGGAACGAACGGTATACGGAACCCGCGTCATCGTCGTGCGCGGCGATATTACCCGATACGAGACGGACGCTATCGTCAATGCGGCGAATTCGTCGCTGCTCGGAGGCGGAGGCGTGGACGGAGCGATTCACCGCGCCGGCGGCCCGGCCATACTGGAAGAATGCCGCGCTGTCCGCGCCCGGCAGGGAGGCTGCGAGACGGGCGACGCGGTCGTGACGACGGCAGGGAAGCTGCCCGCGAACATCGTCGTGCACACGGTCGGCCCGGTGTATCAAGACGGCACGGACGGGGAAGCGAAGGCGCTATCGTCCTGCTACGTCCGCTCGATCGAAGAAGCGACTTTGGCGGGAGCGCGGCGGATCGCTTTTCCGAACATTTCGACAGGCATCTACGGGTATCCCAAACAAGCGGCGGCCGAGACGGCGTGGGCGGCGATCCGCGGCGAACTGGAGCGCCGGGCGTCCGCAGGCGGCGAACCGCTTTTGGAAGAAGCGGCGTTCGTCTGCTACGATGAAGAGAACGAACGCCTGTATCGGAGCCTGCTGGAGCGGGAAGACCGGTAAGGGTGCAAAAGGAGACTGGAACCCGCAATGACGAACAGTATTCAGAACCGCATCCGCGAACTGGAGCGCCGCAGCCCGATCCTGACGGCGGAAGACGACCTCGACGCTTTCTGGGAGGCGACGCTCGCGTCGTACGCGGACAAGCCGCTAAACGGCACGCGGGAGCTCGTGCACACCCCGATGGGCGGCATGCGCGCCTACAGATCGACTTACGAAGGCGCGGACGACACGCCGATGCACGCCTGGTACTTGACGCCGGCGGCCGAACCGGCGGACGGCGGGAAATTCCCGTGCGTGGTCCATTACCACGGGTACGGCGGCGGCAAAGGCATGCCGGAGCAGTTCGCCCATTATATTCTGATGGGCTTCGCCGTGCTGTCGGTCGACGTGCGCGGGCAGGGCGGCGAGACGGGCAGCCGGCTGGACCAGCCTTACGGGGCGGCCAAAGGCTGGCTGACGCCGGGCATTCTCGATCGGGAAACGGCCTACTACCGGGCGATTACGATCGACGCGATCCGCGCGGCGGAATGGGCCGCGGCGCAGCCGGAGACCGACCCGAACCGGGTGCTGCTGATCGGCGGCAGCCAGGGAGGCGGGCTTGCGCTGATCGTGTCGGCGCTGAGCGGCGTGCCCAAAGCGGCGGTCGCCCATATCCCCAACATGTGCCAGATGGACTTCGGCATTCTGAACGCGAACAGTTCGCTGTCCGAAGCGGCGGAGTTCGTCAGCCGGCATCCCGGGCATCTGGACGCGGTGCTGCGCACGCTCAGCTATTTCGACAACGTCAATCTGGCGCACCGGATTCGGATTCCGGTCATGGTCTCCTGCGGTTTGAAAGATCTCTGCTGCATGCCGGAGACGGTCTATGCGGCGTACAACCGCATCGTCTCGGACAAGGAAATGCGCGTGTATCCGTTCGACGGGCATTGGGTGTCGGACGGGCAGAACCGGCTGGCGATGGAGTTTTTGGCCAGACAGGCCGGTTTGTCCGGTTAACAGATGTTAGGGAAAAGCAGCGAATCGGAAAAAAGATCAAAGAGAACGAGCCGCATACAAATCACAAGAAGAAGCCTGCGAATGCGACGGTCCGAACGGCCGCGTATGCAGGCTTCTTTTAATCATTTGCTTTACTTTTGTAACTTAGTATACTATGATGAAACTATAAATAATATTACTCATGACAAACAAATAATTATATAAGAAAAAATGTATAAAAACAGGAGGTTACATCCATGTCCGCTTATCAGATTCATCCCGACGCCCATATGGGGCGGGTTCAGCTCAAAGTCAGCCAGATCGAACGGTCGATCCGCTTCTACCGTGAAACGATCGGTCTTACGCTTCTGTCGCAGACGTCCACGACAGCCGAATTCGGCGTGAGCGGCAGCGGCGTGCTGCTCGGGCTCGAAGAAGTGGAGCAGGCGATCGTGCTGCCGCAGCAGAGCGTGACGGGCTTGTACCACTTCGCCATCCTGCTGCCGGATCGCGCCTCGCTCGGCACGACGCTGCGCCATTTGGCCGCAAGCGGGATTGGCATCGGACAGGGCGACCATGCGGTCAGCGAAGCGTTCTACCTGAACGATCCCGACGGCAACGGTATCGAGATTTACGCGGACCGTCCCCGTTCCCAGTGGCAAAAAGACGCCAAAGGCGAATACGTCATGGGCAGCGATCCGGTCGACGTGCAGTCGCTGCTTCAGCTCGCCGGTCCCTGGCACGGACTGCCGGCCGGCACCGTGATCGGCCACGTCCATCTGCATGTCGGCAATCTGCCCGCAGCGCGCGCCTTTTACGTGGACGGCCTCGGCTTCGACGTCGTGCTGCATTTCGGCGGCGGGGCGCTGTTCGTCTCGGCGGGCGGCTACCATCACCATATGGGACTCAACACATGGGCGGGCGTCGGCGCTCCGGCGGCGCCCGCGAATGCGGTCGGGCTGCGCTATTTCACGATCGAATATCCGGACGCGGCAGAACTCGGCGCGGCCGTATCCGCGCTGCGCGCAGCCGGAATCGAAGTGACGGACACGCCGGAAGGGCCTTCCGCGCTCGATCCGTTCGGCAACCGCGCCGTGCTGCGCGTATCCTGACCGGCTTTGCTGCATCGCGGCGTCTGTCGTCCGACCCTTGCTTCGCGATTCAACGGCTTTCCTTATGGGGAAAGCCGTTTTCTTTGTTTACGGGCTGCGGTATAATTTGAACCGATACGCCGCGAAGGCGATCGGACATCGAGAAGAAAGCGGGGAAAGGGCAATGAGGGTCATCGGAGTCTTGTTGAATGCGCTTGGCGCGTTCTGGATCGTCATGGGCACCTGGTTTGTGCTCGATACGTGGAAGCCGGGCATCGGCAATTCAACCGCGTCGACCGCGATCGGGTTTGTTCTCTTTTTCGCGCTGCCGGGCCTGCTGTTCCTGCTGCTCGGTTATTGGCTGCTGCGCCGCAGCAAGCGCCTGCGGGCGCTGCGCGAACAGGCGGGCGTCGGCCGGGGCGGCCACGGATCGCGCACCTCGCAGAGCGCCTATGACGGATCGTCCGCAGCCGGCGGACGGCCGAGCTACGAGGCGCAGATGGCCGAATTGGACGCGCAGACGAGCCGTTATTCCGCCGAAGAGCCGGAGAGCGCCGAAGATCAACCGGCGGCGGACAGCGGCAGTACAATCTACCGCACCAAATCGGTCCGTCCGAAAGCCGGCGCGTCCGGGCTCGTCGTGGCGGTCTGCCGCTCGTGCGGCAGCCGCAAAACGATTCGCGCCGGCACCGAAACGCAGTGCGAATACTGCAGCGCGCCGATCGAAGAGACGCAGAACGCCTATTCATAATCCGCCGCCGCGAACAAGCGAACAGGAGAGGGGAACCGCCGCATGAAGCCGATTTTTACGAACGATTGGGCCGGGATTCTGCATCCCGAAATGGAGAAGCCGTATTACGCCGAACTTCGGCGCAAGCTGGCGGACGAATACCGGAGCGGAACCGTCTACCCGGACATGTACCGCATCTTCAGCGCTTTTCATTTGACAGCTCTGGCGGATACGCGAGTCGTCATCTTGGGTCAGGACCCGTACCACGGACCGAACCAGGCGCACGGATTGAGCTTTTCGGTCCAGCCGGGCCGCAGCGTGCCGCCGTCGCTGGACAACATTTACCGCGAGCTGCGGGACGATCTGGGCTGCGAGCCGGTGCGCCACGGCTTTCTCGAATTCTGGGCGAAGCAGGGCGTCCTGCTGCTCAATAACGTATTGACCGTGCGCCGGGGCCAGGCGGCTTCGCATCAGGGCATGGGCTGGGAGACGTTCACGGACGCCGCGATCGCGGCGATTAACGAGCGCAAGCAGCCGGCCGTGTTCATCCTGTGGGGACGCAGCGCCCAGGAGAAAGGTTCTTTCATCGATGCCGGCCGGCATCTGGTACTCAAGGCGGCGCATCCGAGCCCGCGCTCTGCGGACCGCGGATTTTTCGGCAGCCGTCCGTTTTCGCAAGCGAACGATTTTTTGCGGGAGCACGGCCTGCCGGAGATCCAATGGTGTCTGCCCGCCGAGCCGGAACCGCTGCAGGAAGAAGGAACGACAGTCACTTGAAGCTGTGCGGATCGTCGCGCAGCGACCGGGTATGCGCAGCGGATACACCGCCCGGCAAAATTGTGGAGACATTTGCTTTTGATATGGCTTTCTTTTTGACTATTGAAAACGCTACAATTAAACTTGAAGCGTGACCATTTTGTGATAGCGATGAAGGAGGAGACGGATTTTGGATTACCGGATCGAAAAAGACACGCTTGGTGAAATGAAGGTGCCCTCGAATAAAATGTGGGGGGCGCAGACGCAGCGCAGCAAAGAAAACTTTCCGATCGGCCAGGAGAAGATGCCTTCCGAAGTCATTCGCGCTTTCGCCATCTTGAAAAAATCGGCGGCGCTCGCGAACCGCGATCTCGGCAAGCTGTCCGAAGCCAAAGCCGGCGCGATCTCGCAGGCGGCCGACGAGATTCTCGAAGGGCTGCTCGACGAGCATTTCCCGCTTGTCGTCTGGCAGACGGGCAGCGGCACGCAGTCCAACATGAACGTCAACGAAGTGATCGCCTACCGCGGCAACCAGCTGCTCGAAGGCAAAGGCGGTACCGAGGAGCGTCTTCATCCGAACGACGACGTCAATATGTCGCAGAGTTCCAACGACACGTTCCCGACCGCGCTGCACGTAGCCGGCGTGACGGCCGTCGAAGACAAGCTGCTGCCGGCGATTGCCGTGCTCAAAGCGACGTTCGACGAGAAGGTCGAAACTTTCAAAGACGTGATCAAGATCGGGCGCACGCATCTGATGGACGCGACTCCGCTGACGCTCGGCCAGGAGATCAGCGGCTGGTCCGCAATGCTGGAGAAAAGCGGCACGATGATCAAGGAAAGCGTGCAGCACATGAAGGAGCTGGCGATCGGCGGCACGGCGGTCGGTACCGGCATCAACGCGCATCCGGAATTCGGCGACCGCGCGGCGGCGTATATCTCGCAGTTCACGCAGGCCAAGTTCACGTCGGCTCGCAACAAGTTCCACGCGCTGACGAGCCACGACGAAGCGGTCTACACGCACGGCGCGATCAAAGGGCTCGCGGCCGACCTGATGAAGATCGCCAACGACGTGCGCTGGCTGGCCAGCGGTCCGCGCAGCGGGCTCGGCGAGATCCGCATTCCGGAGAACGAACCGGGCAGTTCGATCATGCCGGGCAAAGTGAATCCGACCCAGCCGGAAGCGATCACGATGGTCGTGGCGCAGGTATTCGGCAACGATACGACGATCGGCTTCGCCGCCAGCCAGGGCAACTTCGAGCTGAACGTGTTCAAGCCGGTACTGATCTACAATTTCCTGCAATCCGTTAACCTGCTGGCCGATTCCATCCTCGCGTTCAACGACAAATGCGCGGTCGGCATCGAAGCGAACCTGGATCAGATCCAGCACAACCTGAACAATTCGCTGATGCTCGTCACGTCGCTCAATCCGCATATCGGCTACGAGAACGCGGCGAAGATCGCCAAGAAAGCGCATGCTGAAGGCACGTCGCTCAAGGAAGCGGCTCTGTCGACAGGACTGCTGACCGAAGAAGAATTCGACCGTTACGTCGATCCGAAGAAGATGATCTGATCCGCGATTCGACGAACGACCCGGCAAACGATTCGATAAAAAGATCCAGGGGAGGCCTACGCCGTGAACGAACATGCCGCAAGTGAAAGCGAACTTGAAGCCCTGCGTTACCCGATCGGCAGGCCCGCGCAGCTCGAGACGTTCGAAGACGACCAGCTCGAAGCGTGGATCGAAGACATCCGGCGTCTGCCGGACCGCCTCGAAGCGGCGATCGAAGGGCTGAGCGAAGCGCAGCTCGATACGCCGTACCGCCCGGGCGGGTGGACCGCCCGGCAGGTCGTGCACCATCTGGCGGACAGCCATATGAACGCCTACGTGCGGCTCAAGCTTGCGCTGACCGAAGACAAGCCGACGATCAAGCCGTACGACGAGAACATCTGGGCGGAGCAGCCGGATGCCGGCAGCCTTGCCGTCGGCGCGTCGCTGCTGATTCTGCGCGGCCTGCATACGCGCTGGGCGTTCCTGCTGGAATCGCTGACGCCGGAGCAGATGCGCCGGAGCTTCTACCATCCGGAATCCGAAACATGGACGCTGCTCGGCGTACAGACGGAGCATTACGCCTGGCACGGCAAGCATCACGCGTCCCAGATCGCTTCGCTCGTGGAGCGTTCGGGCTGGCGCTAAGCAGCGCCTGACTCGGCGCGCCCGGTCGGCCGCGTTCGCCCGGCCGTGTTCGCCCGGCCGTGTCCGCATGGACATGAACGTCCGGCGGCAAGGCCGCCCGGTCCGCTCCATGACAAAGACTCCGATCTTCCCACTGGGGAAGACCGGAGTCTTTTTTGGCGCGGCTGCCGGACTTAACGGAACGTGCCGGTATCGCCCGATTTGGAATTGGAATTTCCGTTTTGCTTTTTGGAAGCCATCATCTTGTCGGAAGCGGCCATCGTGCCCATGGAAGCGTCCGATACCGACGCAGCGGCAGGCGCCGGAGCCGAAGCGATCACGGAGCCTTTGCCCAGCAGGCGGTCGAACGAGATCAGGCCGAAGCCGTACTGCGTATCGCGGCCCGGTGCGCCGAGATCCTGCGCGCTCTGCTGCAAAGCCGTGCGGATCTGGTCCGCGCCGAGCTCGGGATGGGCCTGCTTGAGCACGGCGACCATGCCGCTGACAAAAGGAGCGGCTGCGGAAGTGCCTTCGCCGAGTTTGTATTTGCCCGATACGCTGGTGCTGATGATGCCGACGCCGGGAGCGGCCAGTTCGACTTTGTCGCCCGTGCCGGAGAAGTCGGCGCGGCGCAGCTGCGAGTCGACCGCCGCGATCGTGATCGCTTCCGGCGATTTGGCCGGGAAAGCGATCGTGTCGCCGCTGCCGTCGGCGTTGCCGGAGTTGCCCGCGGCTACGATAACGGTGATGCCCTGATCGGCCGCTTTTTTGAGCAGTTCCTGCACGGCGCCCGATTGCTGCGGGAAAGACAGCGACAGATTGATGACGTCCATATGCTGGCGAATCGCCCAGTCCAGTCCCTGCGCCAACGATTCGGTCGAACCGTTGCCGTCTTTGTCCATTACTTTGACCGCGTACAGCGAAGCGTCCGGCGCGATGCCTTTGTACGCTTTGCTTTTCGCTCCGATGATGCCGGCGACGAACGTTCCGTGTCCGTTGTCGTCCGCGTACGAAGGCGTACCGTCGATCGTGGACGTGCCGCCCGCGATTTGGATGCCGGATTCGTTCGAGATGCCGGTGTCGAGAATGGCGATCTTGACGCCTTTGCCGGTGTAGCCGGCGAGCTGCGCCTTGGAAGTGTCGATTGCGTCGTAGCCCCAGGCACCCTGCTTGATCTTCGAGGCCGAAGAAGCGGCAGACGGAGCGGCGGAAGCGTCATTCGACAAGGATGCGCTGCTCTGAGGCATGCCGCTGTATGTCCGGTCCAGCTCGATCGATTGGATGGAATCGCTGGCGCGAAGTTTGGCCAGGCCGGCCTGGTTCGTGCGCAGCGACATCATGTTCGTGTTCCAGTAAATATGGTAGTCGAGATCGTGCGTGACGTTAAGCGCGAGTCTTTGTCCGTCCCGGTCGGCGTATTTGACGAATACGTTCGTGATCGGTTTGGCAGGAATGACGCTCGGTGTCGAAAATGTCGAATTTTGGTTATTTTGTTCGACATTTGGAAGAGATTTGGCGTATTGAGAAAAAGTGAGGGAAGAAAGAAGTAAAACAGCGGAAATTGTGGAAAATAAAATTTTTTTTCCTTTATTTTGTCGAAACATTATCGTTTACCATCCTTTTAGGTACATTATTCGACTTTATTCGCTAATTCTTTTATCGACGAGAGATTCAGGAGAGTTTAGGTCTTTTGACATAAAAGTGATATAAAATCTCAAATTGTGATTTTATTCGACATTTACCAACTGTCTTTGTAACGAAGCGAACAAGCTTTTGGATCACAAGAAAAAGATTGTTCTGGGAAAAACAATTGATTTACAATGAAGGGGTAGGGTTTTTCAAAAAAAAGGCGAAGCGGAACGGAGTGGCGGAGATGAACACGAAGAAGTTGGCTGCCGAGCGGGCGGTCGAAGCGATCGAGGAAGGCATGACGGTCGGACTCGGTACGGGGTCGACCGCGTATTTCGCGATTGAGCGGTTGGGACAGCGGGTCAAGGAAGGACTGAACGTCCGGGCGGTCGCGACGTCCAAACGCTCGGAAGAACAGGCGCTTGCGCTCGGCATTCCGATCGTGCCTTTTGCGGAAGTGGGCCAAATCGATATGACGATCGACGGTGCGGACGAAGTGGATCGGAATTTGCAGCTCATCAAAGGCGGGGGCGGCGCACTGCTGCGCGAGAAGATCGTGGCGGCGCGCAGCGCCAAAATGTTCGTCATCGTCGGCGAAGACAAAATGGTCGACACGCTGGGCGCTTTTCCGCTGCCGGTAGAGATCGTTCCTTTTGCGCACGAATGGACGCTCGACGCGCTGAGAGCGCTGCAGTTGAACCCCGGGCTGCGCATGGAAGACGGAGAGCCGTACGTAACGGACAACGGCAATTACATTGCGGACTGCCGAGGCGTATCGATTGACGATCCGGCTTCGCTGCACGCCGGGCTGAACGCTATCCCCGGCGTCGTGGAAAACGGCTTGTTCGTCGATATGGCGCATACGGTCGTCGTCGGGCGCGAAGACGGAAGCCTCGATCTTTTCACCCGTTCTTCGCTGCCCCCGAAAAGCGTTTTGTAAAAGTCGACAAGCAGGGAACGTTTGTTTTGTCAAGTTGCGCATCTTTTCGCGGTATGGGAAGATAAACCCGAAGCTTTAACCGGTATTCAGGACGGACAAAACCGGGGAAGGATGCGCAGCGGTCCGAAGTTCGGCAGGCAGGATCGGCGGCAGGCCTTCTCCCAAAGTGGGTGGTCAGCTTGACGTTACGGGAAGGGAAGATGCTGCCGGCGGAAATCGAAGGACTTGCGCTTGCGGTCACGGAAGAACATTACCGGGTCCAGCCCGATCTGATGGAGCGGTACGGACAGGCGGGATTCAACAAGTCCAAGCGGGACACGGCCTATACGCTGCATTATTTGGCGGAAAGTGTGCAGATGGACAGCCCGTCGCTGTTCGTCCATTACGTTGGATGGCTGAAGCAGCTGCTGGCCGGCTACGGATTGACGGAAGCCGATATCCGTCTCAAGCTGGAGTTGATTCTCGGCCGGGTCGAGGCGGGCGAACGCGACGAATCGACCGACCGGACGATCCGGATTCTGGAGATGGGCATTGCGCGCACGGCGGAGCCGGCCGAAGTGCCGTCTTTTCTCGCCGAAGACCGGCCGCTGGGACGCGAAAGCGTAGAGTATCTGGACGCGCTGCTGAGCGGGGACCGGGCCGGGGCATATAGGCTGATCGACCTGTTGTTCGAGCGGGGAGAAAGTGTGCGGGATATTTACGCATACATTTTCCAGGCTTCGCAGTACGAAGTGGGACGGCTGTGGCAGACGCAGCAGATCAGCGTCGCCGACGAGCATTACTGCACCGCCGTGACGCAGAGCGCCATGTCGCGGCTGTATACGTCATGGATCGGAGCCGGGCGCGACTCGAATTCGAAAGTGCTCGTCTCGGCCTGCGTCGGCGGCGAGATGCACGAAATCGGACTGCGCATGCTGACGGACGTATTCGAGATGGAAGGGTGGGATACCCACTATCTGGGCGCGAGCGTGGACGAGGACGAGCTGATGAACCTGATTCTGCGCCGCCGGGCGGATATCGTCGCGCTGTCGGCCACGATGACTTTCCATGTGCATCTAATGAAGAAACTGATCGCGAACCTGCGGGCGGACGACCGTTCGGCGAACGTCCTGATTTTGGTCGGCGGTCTGCCGTTCAACGTCGATCCGTCGCTCTGGACGCGAATCGGCGCCGACGGATACGCGCCGGATCCCGGCGGGGCGCTGCTCGAAGCCGAGCGGATGATGCGCGGACGCGCAAGCCGGCGCAGACAGGCCGAAGGGCAGCCGGGTGCGGAAGGAGGTCACGAACTTGGAAGCTGATTTGCAGCGCGAGATCGAACGCCTGCGCGGGATCGTCGAAGGTCTCAACGACCGGATCGTGCGCGGGCAGTTGAAGGAAGAACGGATTTTGAACGAATTTTCGTCGATGAACAACGAACTGGTGACGCTTCAGCGGAAGCTTGCCAAAAGCAATGCGGAAATGGAAAAAGCGGTCCGCGAAGCGCAGCATGCCAACGAAGCGAAAAATCGGTTTCTGGCCATGATCAGCCACGAGTTCCGCACCCCGATGAACGGCATCCTCGGCATGACCGAGCTGCTGCGCGGCAGCGCCCTGAGCGAAGAACAGCAGGCATGGACGGAACTGATCGACGAATCGGCGGGCGAGCTGCTCGGCATGGTGAACGATCTGCTCGACTTGTCCAAAAGCGAAGCGGGCGCCCTCGATATCGAAATCAAGCCGTTCGAGCCGAGAACCGTCGTCGCCCACGTGGTGCAGCTGCTTCAGCCCAAAGCGGGCGCGAAGCGCAACCGGATCGAATACGACATCGATTATTCCGTGCCGTCGACGCTTCTGGGCGATCCGACGCGCATCCGCCAAATTCTGATCAATCTGATCCACAACGCGAACACGTTTACCGAAGACGGAGAGATCCGGGTCGTCGTGCGCGCGGCATCAGGCAGCCCGGACCGGGTCCGGTTCGAAATCCGCGACACCGGTATCGGCATCTCGGAAGAGAACATCGTCAAGCTGTTCAAGCCGTACGCGCAGACCGAAGCGGGTAAAGCCAAAGAAGGCACCGGGCTTGGCCTGATGATCTGCAAATCGCTTGTCGATACGATGCAGGGCGAGATCGGCGTGTTCAGCCGCGAACGGTCGGGTTCGACGTTCTGGTTCGAAATCAACCTTCCGCCGGAAAAAGAGCAGCCTGGCGCGGGCGCCGCGCTGCATGCCGTTCCTTCGTTCGGCACGTCGGGTGAAGGGATCCCGATTTTGGTCGCTGAAGACAATCCGATCAACAGCCGCGTCATCCGGATCCAGCTCAAAAAGCTCGGGCTGGACTCGGTAGACGTGGCCGAGAACGGCAGGGACGCCGTCGAAGCTTTTCGCAGTCGTCCGTATGCGCTAATTCTCATGGACAAGCAGATGCCGGTCATGGACGGGATCGAAGCGACGCTTCGTATCCGCGAACTGGAGCGGGACGAGATGCGCGGCCCGATCCCGATCCTCGCGCTGACCGGGGGTTCGGTGAAGCGCGAACGCGAAGAATGCCTGCAGGCGGGCATGAACGATTTTCTCGGCAAGCCGGTCAGCATCGAATCGCTCGGGTCCATGTTGGAAAAATGGATGCCGCGCGCGTCCGACCGGGCGATCGACGAAGCGGTCGTGCGCGAGCTGATCGAACTGGACGAAGGCGAAGAACCGGACATTTTGCGTTCTCTGCTGGCTGTCTATGAAGAAGAGACGCCGGAGAAGCTTGTGCGGCTCGAACAATGCGTCCGCGCGGGCGACTGCGAGCAGGGGCTGCGGGTCGCGCACAATTTGAAGTCCGGCAGTCTGAGCCTCGGCGTTCACCAGTTGGCGAAACTGCTGGAGAACGTCGAACAGGCGCTGCGCGAGAACCGGGCGCAGGATGCGAGAGACGTGCTGCCGAAGTTGAACGGCGCGTACGAGGCGGCCCGCGCGGAACTGCGCCGGCATGCCCGGATCGCGCCGCAATAGAACACAGGAGGAATACGATGCTGCAATCCGTCAAAGAACAGGCGCGGAACGAAAAAGTCGCCGCCCTGCTGGAATTATCCGTTTTTCCCGATCCGGAACATGTGGAACGGGCGATCGCTTTTTATGAAGAGAACGAACAATCCGAGCTGCTGGCCTATCTGGAAAAAGGCGAGATGCTCGGCGTCGTCGGCTTCGAGCCGAGCGGCGACCGCGAGATCACGGTGAAGCATATCGCTGTCGATCCGGGCAGCCGCGGCCTCGGTTACGGTCGGGGCATGCTGCTGGAGTTGATGGTGCGGGAGAAGCCCGAACGCGTCGTGGCGGAAACGGACGAAGAAGTGGTCGACTTTTACCGCAGCATCGGCTTTTCCGTCCTGAGCCTCGGCTTTACGGATTCGGGCCTGGAACGCTTCCGCTGCGTGTACGAGGTCGAAGAGGAAGAGCAGGAATAAGGAGGAGGCGGATCAGGCAACCGGGAGTTCGAACGTTTTTGGACTCCCTCGCGCCTGTTTCGTCTTTTTTCGTGCGTATTTCTGTTCAGGCTGATTGGGTTCGGACCTTTCCTTCGGGAAAGGTCTTTTTGCTTTTTTTGAACGGAAAAAGAAAAGGCGGAACGGTTGACAGACGTACTCCAAAGTTTTATAGTTTCATTGTTGAACTATTTCATGATCGAATAGTTGGCGTAGAGAATCATTTGGAAAAGGGGTCAAGGCCATGGATGAACAGACTTCCGCACACGGCCAGCTGCCGCCCGAAGACGCCAAAAAACTCATCAACCGGTTTCTCGATTCGTGGCTCGCGATCGAGCGGGAGATGGGAACGGTGATGCGCCGGCAGATGCAGGAAGAGCTGACGAACGACCAGTATTACCTGCTTCAGCACATCATGCAGCGCGGTCCGCGCACGTCCTCGGAGCTTGCGGAGACGTTCAAGGTAGTCAAAAGTTCGATTACCGCGATCGTGACCCGGCTCGTGGACCGCGGCTTGATCGAGCGTACGCGCAGCGAAGCCGATCGGCGGGAAGTGTATCTGTCGTTGACCGAACGCGGGCACCGGATCGCCGAGCAGGTCGAGCAGCGGGTGTCCGAGTCGGTCGGCGGGTATTTGAGCCATTTTGAACAACAAGAAATCGAGATGGTCATGGCGGCTTTCGAGAAGCTGGCCGGCCTGGTCATCGAAGACGGAGGCAGAGAGAAAAAATGAGAACCATACTGAAAGCCCGATGGCTGGTGCTGCTGATCTGGATCGCGGCGGCGGTCGGGCTGTTCCTGAGCGCGCCGTCGATGTCGGACCTCGTCCGGGAAAAAGGCGGAATTTCCGTGCCGGACGGGTACACGTCGACGGAAGCGTCGGCTATTCTTCGGGATCTGGCCGCGCAGGAAGGCGGAGCGGAAGGCACGACGATCGCGCTCGTGTTCCACAATCCCGACGGATTGACCGCCGCGGAGAAGAAGCAGGCCGAAGAAGCCGTAGCCGCGATCGAGAAAAACAAGGCGAGTCTGCACGTCACGTCGATTCTCAGTCCGTTCGAACAGAAAGAGCTCGAAGAGCAGATGGTGTCGGCCAACGGGCAGACCATTCTCGTCTCGCTGACCGCCGAAGTGGCGGAAGGCGAAGCAGCCGACGTGCAGAGCGGGCTCGAAGAGACGCTTGCTCCGTACGAAGTGTCGCATTATTTGACCGGCCAATCGCTGATCAACGAAGATACGGTGCGCAGCTCGGAAGAAGGCTTGAAGAAATCGGAGTACATTACCGTTGTCTTCATCCTGCTCATTCTGGTACTCGTCTTCCGTTCGGTCGTCGCGCCGTTCGTGCCGCTGCTGACCGTGGGACTGAGTTATATCGTCTCGCAGAGCATCGTCTCGTTCCTCGTCGACCGGTTCGATTTTCCGCTGTCGAACTTCACGCAGATCTTCATGGTCGCGGTCATGTTCGGGATCGGGACGGACTACTGTATCCTGCTGATCAGCCGGTTCAAGGAAGAAATGGGCCGCACCGACAACAAATGGGACGCGATTGTCGAGACGTACCGGACCGCGGGACGCACCGTCATCGTGTCGGGCCTTGCGGTACTCGTTGGCTTCGCGGCGATCGGCCTGTCGCAGTTCATGCTGTACCGGTCGGCTGTCGCGGTCGCCGTCGGCATCGCGGTCATGCTGCTGGCGATGCTGACGATCGTGCCGTTCTTCATGGCGGTGCTCGGACAAAAGCTGTTCTGGCCTTCGCGCAAAGCGATCGGTCATAGCGAAAACCGGCTGTGGGGCTGGGCCGGCCGCTTCTCGATGAAGCGGCCGTGGGCGGCGATGCTGATCGTGCTGGCCGTCACGCTGCCGTTCCTGCTGACGTACAGCGGCAAGCTGTCGTTCAACAGCCTGGAAGAAATCCCGGGCAACTACGAATCGGTGCAGGGCTTCAATATTATTGCCGACAGCTTCGGCGCGGGCCAGGCGATGCCGGCCAAGATCGTGATCCGCAACGATCAGGCGATGGACAACGCCGAATACGTCGCGATCGCCGAGCGGATCAGCCGCGAAGTGCTGAAAGTGGACGGCGTCGACAGCGTGCGCAGCGCCAGCCGTCCGACCGGCGAAGCGATTACGGACTTCAGCGTGGCCGATCAGGCCGGAACGCTCAAGAAAGGACTCGGCGAAGCGGGCGACGGCCTGACGGAGATTCAGACCGGCCTGTCCGACGCGAGCAAGCAGCTGAGCGACAATGCGCCGCAGATTCAGGAAGCGACGAGCGGAGCCGACGACCTCGTCAGCGGCACCGAGGAGCTCAAGACCGGCGTAACGCAGCTCGGCGACGGGCTGTCGCAGATCGAGACCGGTATTCGCTCCGGCGCTTCCGGCGCGGGCGACGTGCAGGCGGGGCTTGCGCAGCTGCAGGCCAGCGCCCGGCAGTTGGCCGACGCGCACGCCCAGCTGCTGGGCGGCTATCAGCAGGTCGGCACGGGCCTGACCTCGCTTGACGGCGGCCTGTCCCAGATCGGGCAGCAGCTAAACGCCCTGTCCGGCGCCCTGACGGGCGTGCAGGGACGCTTCGGCAGTCTGGAACAGAAGTTCCCGGCGCTGCTGCAGGACGAAGATTACTTGACGATCCGCGGGACGGTTACGCAGACCGGTCAAGGAACGGCGGCTTTGGCCGACGCGTTCGGCCAGGTGCAGGGGCAGGTGTCCCAGATTGCCGCCGGTATCGGCGAAGCGAACCAGGGCTATGCCCAGGCGATCGACGGCCAGAATCAACTTGCCGGCGGCTTCGATCAGCTGATCGCGGGTATCGAGCAGCTGCAAAGCGGCCTCAACCAGGCCGCCGACGGTCAGGGAGAGATCGTCGGGCAGGTGCCGTCGATTACCGGCGGTCTGGATCAGCTGCAAGAAGGCCAAACGCAGCTCGGCCAGGGCTTCCTCGACTTGTCCAAGCAGCTCACCGAGCTGACGGACGGGCTTGACCAGAGCGTCGACGGCCTCAAGCAGGTCGGAGACGGACTCGGTTCGGCGGAAGACTATCTGACGCAGCTGCAGGATAACTCGGATTCCGAGCTCGGCGGCTGGTTCATTCCGCAGGAAGCGCTGGAGAACGAAGATTTCCAGCAGGTGTTCGACAACTACATGTCGAAAGACCGCAAGATCATGACGCTTGACGTCGTGCTGAATGACAATCCGTACAGCACCGAAGCGCTGGCCAAAGTGGACGATATCCGCGCGGCGGTCGATCGCGGCACGCGCGATACCGCGCTCGAACAAGCCGACGTGGCGATCAGCGGCGTGACCAGCACGTTTGCCGACCTGCAAACGGTGTCCAACGCGGACTACAGCCGCACGGTCTACCTCATGATGGGCGGCATCCTGATCATCCTGATTCTGCTGCTGCGCTCGATCATCATGCCGCTGTACCTGATGCTGTCGCTGTTCGTCACATACTACGCCGCCCTCGGCGTCACGGAAGCGATCTTCGTGAACCTGCTCGGCTACTCGGGCATCACGTGGACGACGCCGTTCTTCGGCTTCGTCATGCTGATCGCGCTCGGCGTCGATTACAGCATCTTCCTGATGGACCGCTTCAACGAGCATCGCGACCTCGATCCGAAGGAAGCGATCGTGCACGCCATGCGCAATATGGGCACCGTCATTTTGTCCGCGGTCCTGATCCTGAGCGGCACGTTCGCCTCGATGATTCCGTCCGGCGTCCTGTCGATGATGCAGATCGCGACCGTCGTGCTCGCCGGCCTCGTCATCTACGCCCTGTTTATGCTTCCGTTCTTCGTACCGGTGATGGTGAAGACGTTCGGCAAAGCGAACTGGTGGCCGTTTCGGATGAAGGAAGACGGAGAGAGATAAGGGGATTCGATCCGGGATAGAGATAGAGATAGAGATAGAGATAGAGATAGAGATAGAGATAGAGATAGAGTAGAAATAAAGGAATCTGACCACGACTAAAAGCCGCTGACCCGGAAAAGGGGCAGCGGCTTTTTTTGTCGCGTCAAGGGTTGGGCGGCAATGGCGGCGTGAACGGAAAAGGAACGGGAACGGGAAAAGTAACAGGAAAAGGAATAGGAACGGGAAAAGGAACGGGCGCAAAAGCGCACTCGGCTTTCCTGCCAAATCCGCGAATGTCATCAAGCCCGCGAAACTCGTCAAATCTGTAAAAATCGTAAAATTTGTCGAGTCCGTGAGTCCGTGAGTCCGCCAAGCTTCACCAAACCGACTTTTACCCGAATAATTGCGGGAGGACACTTATTTTTGCCAAAAAGCCGTCTGAATCGAAAATAACTGCGTAGATCCACTTATTTCGCATCATAAAGAGGGTTTGAGCTCTTTGAGACGAAAATAAGTGCTCTCTCGCAGTTATTATGAACCGGAGCGGATAAAAGAGTGAAATAAGTGCTTTCTCGCAGTTATTCGTGCCTTAACGAGAACAAGGAGGGGAATAGCCGCTTTCACGCAGCTGTTCGGGCGAGAGCAGGCACGAAGAACGAAGTTTGCTAAAAGATCCCCGAAAGATGTGCTCATTTTGGGGATGAGGAAGGGGGCAGAGATTGATCTGCTTGCGTCGACCCGTCGATCACGGTTTGCGCGTCCCCATCCGTCGATTTCCGTTTGCAAATCGCGATCCGTTTGCCTCGATATACCCATCTCGATATACCCATCCCGATATGCCGATCTCCGTTTGCCCATTTCCATCGGTCCATCCACCAATCTCTATCTACCTGTCTCGATCGGCTCGTCTATCCGCCAATCTCCATCCGCCCGTCTCCACCGCCACCTCGCCCCCCTCCGGCCGGCCGACTTCTACAAAGCGCTCCGCGCGCTCAAAATGTATTTCGCTTCGTCCAGCGGGTTGATGCCGACGCGCGGGCGGGACGCTTCGGTGCCGGGAGGGGCTTCCTGGTAGCCGTCGAACGAAGCGGTCAGCATGCCTTTGCCGGAAGTGAACGAGCGAAGCTCCACGGCGTAGTCCAGCGAAGTGGCGGCGGGGATCCGCCCTTCGATCAAGAAGCGTCCGCCTTCGGCGAACGGGGGATCGAATTCCGCGCGCATCCGCGACAGGTCGCTCAGGACGCGGCCGGCGTTATCTTCCGGCACCGAAATGCGGAAGCGCAGCACCGGCTCCAGCAGCTTGGTGCCGCCTGCGGCCAGGCCGTTCATGAGGCCCATCGGCGTCGCGATTACGAAATCGAGCGGATGGGTGTGCCAGACATGGCTCTGGCCGTATGTCAGTGTGACGATCAGGTCGGTCACTTCCCAACCGTACAGTCCCTGCGTGAGCGCTTCGGGCACGCGGCGCTGCACTTCGTTCTGGTACGCCGGCAAAATATCGTCGGCGCGCGCAAGCGAACGGTACTGCAGCCCGCTGCCCGGCTCGCCGGGTTCGATCGTAAAATGCAGAATCGCCCAGCACGGCTTGGGCGCGAGATAGGCGACGCGCCCTTCGCAGCGCTGCGCCGGCGTTTCTTTGTAGATGACGGCCGGCGGACCGAAGCCGACGTTCAGGCCGAAGCGCGAGCGCAGTATGCTGCCGAGCACTTCAAGCTGAATTGCGCCCATCATGCGCACATGCAGCTCGCGCAGTTCGGGCACGAAGACGAGGCCGAGCAGCGGATCTTCGTCTGTCAGCTCGCGCAGCGCTTCGGCGGTCACCGTATAATCGGTATCGTTTTCGGGAAGCACGCGCGCGGTCAGCAGCGGCACGGCGAGCTGCGGCGTCTGCGGCACGAGGTCCGGATCGCCGACGATGTCGCCGATCGACGCGTCGTTCAGGCCGTATACGGCCGCGACGTCGCCGGCCGAGAACTCGCCCGCGTCGACTTTTTTCAAGCCGTCGAGCCTGCGGATCTGCGTAATCTTTTCCTCGGACGCGCGGCCGTGCAGCGCCGCGACGTCGCGATTGCGCAGTGTGCCGCCGTACAGGCGAATCCAGACGGCCCGGCCCATGGCGCGGTCCCGCTCGACTTTGAACACGATGCCTGCAAGGCCCGGCTTGGGCGCAGGAGCGGGCAGGAAAGCGAGCACGGCATCGAGCAGCTCGGCGATGCCGATTCCGCGCTGCGAGCAGCCGCAGCAGACCGGGAACATCTCGCCGGCGGCCGTATGGTCCGCGATTCGCTGCGCAAGCTCGGCGCGTTCGGGCAGATCGCCTTCGATATAGCGCAGCAGCAGCTCCTCGTCGAACTCGGCCAGCTGCTCGGCCGCGGCGGCGCGAAACGCCAAGTCGTCTGCGCCCGGACGGGCCGCATCACCGGCATCACTGGCATCACCGGCAGCGCCACCCTCTCCGCCGGAAGAATCCTGCGCTCCGGACCTGTCCGCGTCGTCCGTCCACAGTACCCGAATGCCGGCAAATTCGCCGTCCGCACCGTACGTCGGCTGCTGCACCGGCAGCACCGACGGCGACAGCAGGCGGGCGATATCGCCGAGCGTCCGCTCGAACGAAGCGCCGACCCGGTCGAGCTTGTTGATATAGATCACGGTAGGGATCTGCAGCAGGCGCAGCGCCTGCCACACAATCTCCGTCTGCGCCTGGACGCCTTCGGCCGCGGAGACGATCAGCACGGCGCCGTCCATCACGCCGAGCGTGCGCTCCACTTCGGCGAGGAAGTCGGCGTGGCCCGGCGTGTCGATCAGGTTGAGCCGCGTGCCTTTCCAGTTCAGTGAAGCTGAAGCCGCTTTCACGGAAATGCCGCGTTCGCGCTCCACGTCGAGCGAATCGGTGGAGGTTGTGCCTGCGTCGACGCTGCCTGCGGCGCGGATGCTTCCGCTGCGGTACAGCATATATTCGGTCGTCGTCGTTTTGCCCGCGTCGATATGGGCAAACACGCCGATATTTCGGACTTCGAAATTATCGTTCATGTCAAGGAATCCCTCGATTCTGTCAAAATTGGGCCAGTCATGAAAAAGCGTGCGTTCAAACGCTTCATTGTACCACGCCGCCGCGCAGCCTGGGTACCTGCCGAATACGCTTTCGGGCATCCTCCTGTTCGGCGGTCACCCATCGAGCCTCCACAGCAAAAAATGAAAAGCCGGAACGCGGGGACGCGTCCGGCTTGACGGGAAAAGCTTGCATGGAGGTGGGCTTGAACTTTGCAGATGCGCGCTTGCGTTTTGCGAAGCTTCGTCCGCTGTTGGTTTCGCGCCGCGCGATCTTATTTTTGCTTTTTGATCGTGTATGTGAATTCCCAGACCGCGGTATGACCCGAGTAGCGGCCGCGGTTTTCGGTGACGGTCACTTTCAGCTTGACGGTCTTGCCGGAAGCGGAGACGGACGAAGCTTTGACGCTTTGGCTTTTTTCGCCGATGTCCGTAATTTTGTCCTGTTCTTCGGCATACGCGTACAGCTTGATCGTGTCGGACGAGACTTTGACGCTTGCGCCTTCGTCCACGTTTTTGCCGTTAACCTGCGCTTCGGTGTACCATTCATTGCCCACATGGCTGTTGGAGACCAGGCGAGCTTCCTTGAACGTGACCAAGTATGTACCCGCCGCTGCCGCCGGAGAAGGCAAAGAGATCCCGCCGATCAGCAGCGCAAGCGCGATCAGCAGAATTCCCGATGCTTTCGTAAACATTCTGTTCAATTTCTTGCAGCCCCTTTTTATTCAAGATTATGGAACATATCCATTTTATAAAAAGAGGCGTTTTGTGCATAGAGGCTTTTTCAAAAAACGGTTTCGGTCTGTCTGGAGACGCTTTTTCCGTGTTCAGTTGCGACCGTTATGGTAGACGACCGAAGACACGTAAGCGATCTGGCTGATGACGAACAGGGCCATGATGACGAAGAAAGGAAGGCCGATCCCGTCGAACAGCGTGATGATCACCCAGCAGATCAGGAGCGCGGGGATAAGCACGTTCCAGGAAAAGGATTTGGCGCGCGTCGTAATAATGTCGGTCCGCTCGTCGAGTCCCCGGTTTTTGCGCTGCATATGCCGCCCGAACGCCCAGCCGAGCAGGGCGAGCAGCAGCCCTCCGAACAATCCGATCAGTCCTCCGAGATTCATCGGCACCGCCATTTGCATCAACGTTTCATTCAATGTTCTCATCTCCTTCGAATACGAATAGGTCTTCGATCTTGCACCCGAAAATTTGCGACAGCTTGTGGGCGAGAATAAGCGAAGGTTTGTATTTGCCTTTTTCCAGCGAAATGATCGTCTGTCTCGACACGTCCAGCCGTTCGGACAACTCTTCCTGCGTCATGTCGCGTTCGGTCCGTTTTTCTCGAATTCGGGTCTGCACGCCGCACCTCCTTGCTTTTTGTAAAGCTGACTTTACGTAAAGTATACTTTACCACCGTCTTTGATGTCAAGCCCGCTTTACGTAAAACAAACTTTACTTTTAACAGCGCCGAATATTCAAACTTTTTCCGTTCCTCCGCTCAATCTTCCGCTTTCTGGGTAAATGGGTTAAGACAAGGATCGCTTGCCTTCTGGGCGACGATCGAAGCAGGCAAACGACGAGGAGGAATGAACGATTATGGAACGTGCTTTTTGGAAAGAAGCGGTCGTATATCAGATCTATCCGCGCAGCTTTATGGACAGCAACGGAGACGGCGTAGGCGATCTGCAGGGCATCATTATGAAGCTCGATTACCTCAAAGAGCTTGGCGTGGACGTGATCTGGCTGTCGCCGGTGTACAAATCGCCGAACGACGACAATGGATACGATATCAGCGACTACGAAGACATCATGGATGAATTCGGCACGATGGCGGACTGGGAAGAACTGCTTGCGGGTCTGCACGAGCGCGGAATCAAGCTGATGATGGATCTCGTCGTCAACCATACGTCGGACGAGCACGCATGGTTCGTGGAATCGCGAAGAGACGCGGACGGCGAATACGGCGATTATTACGTCTGGCGCGACGCGGCTCCGGACGGCGGCATTCCGAACAACTGGGAGTCTTTTTTCAGCGGACCGGTCTGGGAATACGACGAGCAGCGCGGCCAATATTATCTGCACCTTTTTTCCAAAAAACAACCGGACCTCAACTGGGAAAACGAACAGGTGCGCACAGCCGTATACGACATGATGAAATTCTGGCTCGACAAAGGCGTGGACGGCTTCCGCATGGACGTCATCAACCTGATCTCCAAAGTGGAAGGGCTGCCTTCGAACGGAATGGCTCCGATCGCGGACGGCAGCATGTATTACGTGGACGGCCCGCGCATCCATGAGTTTTTGCAGGAGATGAACCGCGAAGTACTGTCGAAGTACGACGTCATGACGGTCGGCGAGATGCCGGGCGTGACGGTCGACGAAGCCAAAAAATATACGGCGGAAGAACGCGACGAGCTGCAAATGGTGTTCCAGTTCGAGCATATGCGTCTGGACGGCGGACCGGGCGGCAAATGGGACATCGTGCCGTGGAAGCTGCCGCAGTTCAAAGCGGTCATGGACAAATGGCAGGTCGGACTGGCGGAAAAAGGCTGGAACAGCCTGTACCTGAACAACCACGATCAGCCGCGCATGGTATCGAGATTCGGCAATGACGGCGAATACCGCGTCGAATCGGCCAAGCTGCTCGCCACGCTGCTGCATACGCTGCGGGGAACGCCTTATGTGTACCAGGGCGAAGAACTCGGCATGACCAACGTCAAGTTCCCGATGATCGACGATTACAAAGACATCGAGAGTCTGAACATGTATAGCGAGAGAGTCACGCACGGCGGCGCCGATCCCGGCACGGTGATGGAAGCGATCCAGACGCGAGGCCGCGACAACGCGCGCACGCCGGTCCAATGGGACGACAGCGATTACGCGGGCTTTACGACCGGCACGCCGTGGATCGGGGTCAACCCGAATTACAAGACGATCAACGCCAAGCAGCAGCTGGCCGATCCGGATTCGGTGTTCCATTATTACAAAAAGCTGATCGCGCTGCGCAAACAGCACGACATCATGACGTACGGCGAATATCAGCTGCTGCTGCCGGACCACGAGACGCTGTACGCGTACACGCGCACGCTCGGCGACGAGACGTGGCTGATCGTGCTCAACTTCTCGACGGAACCGACTTCGTTCGACTGGCCGGCGCATCTGCCGAACCGCGAAGCGTCGCTGATCGTCGGCAATTACGGCGAAGACGGATTGGACCACAAGCAGCTGCGGCCTTATGAAGCGAGAGTGTATGGGCTTAAGTAAGCTTCCGCAAACTTTAAAATTCAGAACAGAAACGGTGGAACGGGAACATGGACGGGAGATACGGAAGAGACAACAATGAACCAAACGAGCGGGAATTGGACCCGCGCGACCGCTATCCGGAGAGCCGCAGTCTGGGCGGGCGCGGCGGACAGGCGGACAGCCGGCATACGCCGAGCGGATTGTCGCCGTGGCGAGGGGTGTGGATGCATCCGCGCCTCGTGACGCGCGACTTCATCTATTCGGCCAGACCGCTGCGCGGGGCGCTGCTGCTGGCTTTGATCGCCAGTATGTTCGGCGCGCTGAATACGGCGTCCACGCGAAACTGGGGCGACGACATGAGCCTGCCGATGCTCGTCTTGTCCGTGATTGTCACCGGCTTGATCAGCGGCCTGGTGACGTATTACGTCGTCTCGTGGCTGTTCAAGCTGGTCGGCGGCTGGCTCGGCGGCGTCGGCTCTTCCAAAGACATGCGCATCGTCGTCGGACGCATCAGCGGCATGCTCGGCATCATGATCGGGCTGCTGTGGATTCCCGAACTGCTGATCGCCGGCCGGGAGAACTTTACGTTCGAAACGCCGAATCTCGATGCGAGCACCCTGCGCAGCCTGCTGTATATGGGCGTGCTGCTGCTGGAATTCGCTTTCGGATTCTGGGCGTTCGTGCTGATCCTGCACGCGACCGGCGAAGCGCACGCGTTCTCCGCTTGGCGCGCGCTGCTGATGTACTTCATTCTCGGCGTTCTGCTGCTGCTGGTTCTGGTCGCCGTCGTGCTTGTCGTGGCGCTTGTATTCGGCACTGCGCTCGGCATGTAAGCTGGAATCGGGTTTGTCCCTCTTTTCGCCGACATCAAAAACGTCCGCGCATCCCAGGTGGATGTGCGGACGTTTTAGGATTGCGGCAGACGGAAAGGGACAGGCGGAAGTGTTTTTCGGGAAAAGAAAGGGCGCACCCGGTACGCTTGAATTCGGAGTAATCCGATTACCGGAGCGCCTCTCTTTTGAACATTTCCGCCGCTTTACTTGGCCGGGCTCAAAATCTGCACGTCGCGTCCGGCAATGACGGCCGAACCGCCGAGCGCGTCGCCGTTCAACAGATTGGTATAGCGGCCGTCCAGTTCGTACGTCGACGGCTCGGCATTGTGGTTCATGACGAACAGGAACTCTTCGCCGTCTTTGACCCGCCGGGTCACTTCGACGCCTTCCGGCGTATCCAGCAGCGGGAGGACACCTTTGTCGGCGCAGAGACGTTCCAGCAGGCCGTCGATAAACGCCGGCTCCGGATCGGAAGCGACGTAATACGCCTGTCCTTCGCCAACCGCGTTGCGGGTCAGCACCGGCATGCCTTTGTAGAAGTCGTCGCCGTATTCGGCCAGCGTCTCCGCGCCTTCGATATGCAGCAGGTCGCACAGCATGCCGCATTCGTAACTTCCGCTCAAAGAGCCGAATTCGCCGTTTACGACGATCCGGTTGCGCATGTCCGGGAACAACGCGTCGGTCTCTTCCACCCAGATCCCGAGCAGCTTGCGCAGCTCGCCCGGGTATCCGCCGGTTTTGACCCGATCGGATTCGTCGACGATGCCGCTGAAGAACGTCGTCAGGAACGTGCCGCCGCCGCTAACGAAGTTTGTCAGCTTGTCGGCGACGCCCGGTTTGACCATGTACAGTACCGGCGCGACGACGATGTCGTACGCATTGAAATCGGACTCGACGTTCAAAATATCTACCTGGATATTGCGGTCGTAGAACGCTTTGTAATATTTATGGATCTGGTCGACGTAGTTGAGCGCGACGGTCGGTCCGCTGGACTTCTCGACGGCCCACCAGTTTTCCCAATCGAACAAAATGCCGACTTTGGCCGGCAGGCGCGAATCGAGCAGGCGGTCGCCCAGCTCGCCCAGTTCGCGGCCGAGTTCCGACACTTCGCGGAAGACGCGGGTATGTTCATGGCCGACATGCTCGATCACGGCGCCGTGGTATTTCTCGCACGCGCCGACGGAGCGGCGAAGCTGGAAAAACATGACCGTGTCCGCGCCGTGCGCGACGGCCTGGTAGCTCCACAGCCGCATGACGCCCGGACGCTTCAGCGAGTTGTACGGCTGCCAGTTCTGTTGGCTCGGCGTCTGTTCCATCAGCATGAACGGATCGCCGTTCTTGAGTCCGCGCATAAGATCGTGTGCCATCGCCGTGTAGCTGACCGGCGTCTGCAGGCCCGGGTAATTGTCCCATGAGACGATGTCCAGCTCTTTGGCCCACTTGAAGTAATCGAGCTGCTTGAAGAAGCCCATCAGGTTGGTCGTGATGACCGAGTCCGGAATGTTCTTCTTGATCACGGCATGTTCGAGCTTGTAGCATTCCAGCATGCTGTCGGAGTTGAAGCGCGAGTAATCGAGCGAGATGCCCTGGAACGTCGAATTGTTCTCGCCCCAATGTTCGCTCAGATTGTTCGGAAGCACGATTTCGTCCCAGTCGTAGAACGTATGGCCCCAGAAGTTCGTGTTCCACGCGTGGTTCAGCTTGTCCAGCGAGCCGTAACGTTCTCTCAGCCAGACGCGGAACGCTTTCTCGCAGTTGTCGCAGTAGCAGTCGCCGCCGAATTCGTTGGAGACGTGCCAGACGATGACCGCCGGATGGTCTTTGTAGCGCTGGGCGAGCTTTTCCGCGATGCGCACCGCATATTTGCGATACGTCGGGCTGTTCGGACAGGAGTTGTGGCGTCCGCCGAACTTGCGTTTGCGGCCGTCGGCGTCCGTGCGCAGCACGTCCGGGTAGCGCTTGGCCATCCACGCGGGATGGGCGGCGGTGCTCGTAGCCAGACATACATAAGTACCGTTGGCATGCAGGCTGTCGATCAGCTCGTCGAGCCATTCGAAGTTGTAGGTCGCTTCGTCCGGCTGACTCAGCGCCCAGGCGAATACGTTGACGGTCGCGATATCGATTCCGGCCAGTTTGAACATGCGGAGGTCTTCGCGATGCGTCTCGGCGTCCCACTGCTCCGGGTTGTAATCGCCGCCGTAAAAGATTTTGGGGAGTTTGCTGCTAATCATAAAAAATCACCTCGACATATAAGAATAAGTCTATATTAATCTACTAAAAAATATTATAAAATATAATAAAAAGGGATAGGGATATAAGAAAAAAGAAATATTCGATCCAAAGGGGACATAGCGATGGATAGCGCTTACAGACGATATTTGACCGAAAGACGTTATTTTACGGAAATCAAGGATCTCCCGCTGCCGGTCTACATGGAGAGCATCGGCTATAACCCGGATCAAGAAGCCATTTCCCGCCCCAACGGCTATAACTGCTACCATTGGCTGCAAACGGCGGGCGGCAAAGGCGAAATCTCGATGGGCGGCGCCAAGTATTTGCTGGAAGCGGACTCGGGCATTTTGCTGCTTCCGGGCGAAAGCCATTCCTACCGTCCGATCGAGGGCAAATGGGATACGTTCTACATGACGTTCGGCGGACCGCAGACCGGAGCCATCCTCGCGACGCTCGGCCTGCCGGTGTCTTCCTATTACGGCTGGGACCGGGGAGCGGAACTGAGCGGCTTCGTCCCGGCGCTGCTCGGCGGAATCGACAGCGAACGCGATCTGTCCGGGCTGAGCTTCTCGGTGGAGGTATACCGGTTCCTGACTCTGCTCAAAAAAGACGGGCGTGTCAACCGTCTGCCGTCGCTGTCGAACTCCGTCCGCCGGCTCGCTCCCGTGCTGGAATTTCTCGACCGGCATTACGCCGACTCGGATATCGGGCTCGAAGACATGGCGCAGCGCGCCGACATTACGCCCCGTCATCTCAATACGCTGTTCAAGCAGGCGTTCGGGATGACGGCGTACGCGTACCTGATTCTGCTGCGGTTGCGCAAATCCAAAGAAATGATGACGCTGCATCCCCGCATGACGGTCAAGGAAGTGTCGGGCCTGGTCGGCTTCCGCGATGCCAGCCATTTTGTCGCTACGTTCCGCAAGCAGGAAGGCGTGACGCCGGAGCAGTTTCGGACGCTGCATTGAAGGCGGAATACGCGTGACAGAGCCGGAATGACCAAAATAGAGCCGGAATGACAAAAATAAAGCCGCAGGATGAAAGAAAGCTGGCGGAAAATGACGGAAATCGGCAGGAAAAGTAAGCGGCGAACAGGAAACGGTGGAGCCGACCGCGAATTGCTGTACGGAGGTTCGCTTAATTCGAAGTTCGCTTGGTTCGAAAGGCACATCATGAAGTTCACATTCTAAGGAGATGAAACGGCATATGAAATTGAATCGCAACGACAAACTGCTGCTGATCGGAGACTCGGTCACCGATACCGGGCGCGCTTACCCGGTCGGCTACGGGAACGGATTGGGCAGCGGCTACGCATCGCTGGTCGACGCGCTGCTGCGCACCGGCTACCCGGAATTGAACACGCTCGTGCTGAACACGGGTATCGGCGGCGATACCGTTCGCCATCTCAAAAAGCGCTGGCAGAGCGACGTGCTCGACCTGAAGCCGGACTGGCTGTCGATCATGATCGGCATCAACGACGTATGGCGCCAGTTCGACACGCCGGAAGCGATTCAGCCCGCCGTCACGCTGGACGAATACGAAGCGACGCTGCGCGAACTGCTGGACGCCGTGCAGCCGGGGCTCAAAGGGCTGATTCTGATGACGCCGTATTATATGACGGGTCCGGAAGATCCGATGCGCGCGATGATGGATCGCTACGGCGCGGTCATCAAGCGGCTGGCCGGCGATTACGGCGCGGAGCTGGTCGATACCCAGGCCGCGTTCGACCGGGTGGGCCACCATATGGTGCAGTCTTCGCTGTCGAACGGCTGGGATCATGTGCATCCGAATACGGCCGGCAGCATGCTGCTCGCCCGCGGCCTGCTGAACGCGCTCGATTTCGAATGGGAACGGCACTAAACCGATACCGGAACGTTCGATTGGGGTAACTGTATACATACCCACCATACCTGTGCACCCTGCGGAAGGAGAATCGAGATGAACGAATTCAAAGGCATCACACCGGAGCCGGTCTCCGAATACCGGGCGACGCTCGGCGAAGGTCCCAACTGGCTGGAGGACAAGCAGACGCTGATGTGGGTCGACATCGAAGGCAAGCAGCTGCGCTTCTACAATCCGGAGGACGGCAGCGAAGACGTGCACGAACTGCCGGAACGAGCGGGCGCGGCCGTCGGCCATACCGACGATACGGTCGTGCTGGCTGTCGAGAGCGGCTTCGTCTTCTACGACTTGAACAGCCGTCGGCAGACGCCGATCCACGATCCCGAGAACCGCACCGACAACCGGTTCAACGACGGCAAATGCGACGCGGCCGGCCGGTTCTGGGCGGGCACGATGAGTCTTGTCGGCAAAGAGCGCGAAGGCGCGTTCTACTGTCTGGACGGCGATCTGTCGACGCGCCGCATCTTCGGCGACGTGTCCACCTCGAACGGACTCGGCTGGAGTCCCGACGGCACGGTGCTGTACTACATCGATACCGGCACACAGAAAGTCCAGGCGTTCGAATTCGACGTGGAACGAGGCGAACTCGGCGCGGAGCGCACCGTCGTCTCCTTCGACGACGAAGAAGGCTTCCCGGACGGCATGGCGGTCGACGCCGACGGCCATCTGTGGATCGCGCATTACGGCGGCGGCCGCGTCAGCAAATGGGACCCTGCCGCAGGTCTCAAAGTCGGCGAAATCCTGCTGCCTGTCGACAACGTCACCTGCTGCGCGTTCGGCGGCGCCGATTACGGCGACCTGTATATCACGACGGCGATCGACGGCTTGTCCGACGAGCAAAAAGCCGAGCAGCCGCTGGCCGGCGCGCTGTTCGTCTGCCGCCCCGGCCCCAAAGGCCAACCGGCCCACCTGTTCCGGCATACGGGCACGGCGGAGTAAGTCCGATTCGATTACGGGCGCGGCGTACTCGTCGGCAGACCGGGCATCGGAGCAGTCGGCTCGGTAACGGGCGGCTCGTTTCCGACGACGGGGCGAGCCGTTCGACGACGGAAGGTTCGTTTTCGATAACGGATCAAGCTGTCTCGCCGACGGACCGCCGCTCGTCTTCCGAATTCGTTTTCCCCTCCAGGCATCCCGCGCTTCTCTACTAGCTATAGGAGAGACGCGCCGGAAGCCGGAGGTTTTTTTATGTTGAAAAAAAGCTTGGCGCGAATCCCACAACCCGAACCCCAAACCCTTAAACCCCTAAGACCCCACCCTCGAAATTTGAAAATAACTGCTTTTTTCCACTTATTCATACCGGACTCAGGCTTTTTGCAAAAATAAGTGCGACAAAGCAGTTATTTGCGATAAAAAAGCGGCGCAAGCCGGCAAACGAGTCCATTAAGTGGATGAGCGCACCTATTTCGCCAAATCACCTGTTTTTCACCAAAATAACTGTACGCACGCATTTATTTCGGCGAAGACGAAAAAGGAAGCGGCCGATCGGAAGTCGCATGGCGAGTTTTTACGCGCTTAAGGTCTAGCGAAGTCGCATGGCGATCTTTTCCGCGTTTAAAAGGCCGCGCATCGGGGCTGCTACGCGCGGTGCCGAGCCGATTCCCGCCGTTTTACTCGCCGCCGGGTTGTGTTACGATAAGAACTAGCCGACAGACCGGCGCAGCATGCAGAAACGGGAGGACGACAAGGCGTGAGAGTAGTAGCCGGAGAAGCAAAAGGAAGACCGCTCAAAGCGGTGCCGGGCCGAGGAACGCGCCCGACGACCGATAAAGTCAAAGAAGCGATATTCAGCATGATTGGACCTTTTTTCGAAGGGGGAGCGGTGCTTGACCTGTTCGCCGGCACCGGCGGGCTCGCGATCGAAGCGATCAGCCGCGGCATGGAGCGGGCGATCCTGGTCGACGCGGACGCCAAAAGTATCGAAGTCGTGCGCGCGAATCTCAAAGTGACCGGATTCGAGAGCCGCGCCGAAGTGTACCGCAACGACGCCCAGCGTGCGCTCAAAGCGCTGGCCAAGCGGGACGCGGCGTTCGATCTGGTGCTGCTGGACCCGCCTTACCGGATGAAGAACGGCGCGGAGCTGATGCTCTATATGGAAGAAGCCGGCCTGCTCAAGCAGGAAGCGGTCGTGCTGCTGGAATACGAATCGTCGTACGAATATCCGGAAGCGTTCGGCGGGTTCGAGCTGCAGCGCAAAGCCGTATACGGGGAAACCGCTGTCTCCATTTACAACTGGAAGACGCAGCAGGGCGAACAGACACAGCCCGCAGAGGAGGAGTTGGAATCCTGATGGAAAAAGTGACCAAAATCGAACGGATCGCCGTCTACCCGGGAAGTTTCGATCCGGTGACGCTCGGGCATATGGATATTATCCACCGCGCCGCCAAGCAGTACGACCGCCTGATCGTGGCCGTGCTCAACAATTTGAGCAAGAAGCCGCTGTTCACGGCCGAAGAGCGGGCGGACCTGCTGCGCCAGGCCACGGCCGACCTGCCGAACGTGGAAGTGGACGTGTTCCGCGATCTGCTCGTCAACTATGTCGATCAGAAGCAGGCGCAGGTCGTCGTGCGGGGCGTGCGCTCCGTTACGGACTTCGAATACGAATTGCAGATCGCGACGACGAACCGCAAGCTGAACGAGAATGTCGAGACCATTTTTATGATGACCAATCCGCTGTATTCGTATCTCAGTTCAAGCGTCGTCAAAGAAATTTCGCAGTTCAAAGGCGATATCAGCGAACTGGTGACGCCGGAAGTGCGCACGGCGCTATGGGCGAAGCTGCACGGCGAATAGGGCGAATAGATCGTCATACCCATTACCGACAAACGGGCTTCGCGAAAGATGCATATGCACCCTGCGCGAAGCCCGTTCAAGCAGGAGGAGCTGAACGACCTTTATGCCGCAATTCAGGCTGCCGCGTCTTCGGACGCTGGCTTATTTGCTGTGCCTTGCCCTGCTCGTGTACGTGCTCGTCTACATGCCGACGTCGTACACGATCGAGCGGCCGGGCAGCGCCGACGAGATCAAGCCGATGGTCCGCGTAGCGGGGGCCGACCCGGAAGAGAACGGTTCGTTCCTGATGACGACCGTATCGGTCACGTACGCCAATCTGGCGCTGCTCGGCTTGTCGCTGCTCGACGACGATGCCGAGATCGGCAAACGCAATCAGGATCAGGACGACGACGAATACCGGATCACGCAGCAGTATTACATGAACTCCTCGCAATCGTCGGCCGTAGCCGCGGCTTACCGGGAAGCGGGCGTTCCGTTCGACGTCGAGACGGAATACGTCTTTATTACGACGGTGCCCGACCGCGACCCGCAGCAGCGGGAATTCGTGACGGGCGACAAAATCACGGCCGTCGACGGGCAAAAAGTATCCACGCTCGAAGGGCTGCGCAAGCAGCTCGAATCGTATACGGCCGGCGATACGGTCGAAGTGTCGCTGGAGAGGAACGGACGAACGCTGCGGCAGTCGGTAAAACTGGTCGAGATTCCGAACGAAGACGGCACGACGCGCGCGGGCTTTGGCGTCTCGACAGGCGAAGTGATGCGTATCGATCCGGACGATGCGGCCGACGAAGTGATCTTTACGCAGACGCAGGTGGGCGGACCGTCGGCGGGTCTGATGTTCACGCTGGAGATCTACAACCAGCTCACGCCCGGCGACCTGACGCGCGGTTACCGGATCGCCGGAACCGGCACGATCAAGTCGGACGGAACGGTCGGCGAGATCGGCGGCGTGCAGCACAAGATCGTGGCGGCGGAGCAAAAAGGCGCCGACCTGTTCTTCGTGCCGCAGGGCAATTACGCGGAAGCCGAGCTGAAGCTGCGGGAGACGAAGTCTTCCATGAAGCTCGTTCCCGTAGGGACGCTGCAGGAAGCGCTCGATTATATCGACAAAATGTCGGTCAAAGACTGACGTCGCGCCTGGAAAAGACGTCCGCGCACGCAGACGCAAACGCGGACGCCGCAGAGGTGCAAGCCAAAAACGTCCGGGCGCCCAAGCAGCATCCCGGACGCGCGAAAAACGCGAAAAGTCCGCGCAAGTTCTACGGGATTCCTACGAAAAATCAATACTCCGCGATCGGCGGCGCGTAATAATCGGCATACATCTCCCGTACGTCGGGAGACGGGAAAGCCGACGCCTGAACGGCGGAAGCCCGGATATCGAGCTGGAGCTGCGGATGGGGAAAATCCGCGGCGCGGACGACGACCGGCAGCTTCGCCGTTTTTTTCATGCTTTTGAGCAGCTGCCGGCCTGTCGGCGAAAAGCCGAGCACGCGGATATACTGCGGTCCGCGGGCGAGGCTGTCGCGGCCGAACATGGGGCCGCGATGGTTCAGCAGCGCGTGCGCCAGCAGCCGCTGCAGCCGGGTGCGCGTGTAGCGCTTGGTCTTGATCGCGGCGAGCAGCGCCTCCACGCCCGGCACGGGCAGGCGCGGCAGCGCGGCGGCAATGCGGTGTTCCAGGCCCTCGGCCATGCCGGGGACGAGGGCAAGCTCTTCGGGCGGGCGCGTAATAAGCGACGTCAGCAGAGGCTGCGCCAGCGCCTCCCAGCCTTCCGGCAGCATGCGGCCGGCTTCCGCTTCGCGCCGCAGGATGCGCAGCGAAGAAGGCGGCAGGTACGGGGCGGCCTCGTTCAGGCCGCCGGCGCCGCGGGCGAGCGCCGCGCGCACGGCGGTGGCGCTTGCGATCGCGCCGCCGCCCGGCAGGCCGGCATCGTGATAGCCGGCCTGTTCGCGCCGCACGGCGAGCGGCGCCATACCGCTTGCGAGCCGGCGCAGCGCAAGCACGTAATGCAATCCGAGCGTATCGTTCGGATTGCCCAGCAGGGCGGCGGCCGCGGCGGAATCGCCGCCGCCCTGCTCCTGGGCCGCCCTGGCGTAGGCGGCCGGGAAGCTCAGGCCCTCGGCCAGGGCCTGGCGCAGCGCTTCGCGCAGAGCCGGCGATTCGCCGGCCTGCATGCGCGAAGCCAGATCCAGCAGCGGCGCGATCTCGCCGCTCTCGCTGCCGAAGCAGACGCTGTCCACGACGCCCGAGGCGTCCAGCAGCGACACGGCACCGAAAGCGAACCATTCCGCCGGCTGGAGCGCGTACAGCACCGGCAGCTCCAGCACGAGGTCCACGCCGGCGGCAAGCGCCATTTCGGCCCGGGCGCGCTTGGACAGCAGCGCCGGTTCGCCGCGCTGCATGAACGGTCCGCTCATGACGGCGACCGAAGCTTCGGCGCCGGAAATATCGAGCGAACGGCGCAGATGAAACAGGTGGCCGTTATGGAACGGGTTGTATTCGACGACCAATCCGACCGTTTTCATATAAAGATCGGGTCTCCTCCCTTAACAAGTCAGAAAATATATGGTAGAATGAAACTTCGTCCGGCAGATCCCGGAACTTTTTTTACGCTGCGAACGGGAAGACCGCAAGGAACGTGCCGTCCAGGCGCGAACCGCACGAGCGCTTCTCCTAGCTTACACGCGCAAAAGCTTTGGCGAAAGAGACAAATCGCTCTCTAAGCCGCGGCCCGCGCCGAAAAGGGCGTAAATGAAAAATACTTGACTGACGGTTGACAAAACCAAAGATAAGTCGATATAATAACTTTGTTTGTTTGGAGTGATGAATATGCGTCTGCATTTGCGCAGAACGATTCAAAACGGTGAACCGGTTGTTCTGGAAGGCAGCGTGCCGATCGAACAATCGATCCAGGGTCGTACCGACGTGCTTTCCGCCGCTCCCGTTCAAGCCGATTTGACGGCAATGCCGTCGATGGACGGAACGGTAGGCGTAAGCGGAACGCTGAAGGGACATTTGGACATGGTTTGCTCGCGGTGCCTCGAACCGGCTCGTATCGAATTGAACATTCATTTCGAAGAGCGGTTCAAGAAGCGCGAAGAGAATGAAGCGGACCTTGAAGACGACGAGGACATGATCCTCACGGACGACGACGTTTTCGAGCTGACGCCGTATCTGGAAGAGTACGTGACGCTCGGCGTGCCCAACGCGCCGCTCTGCAAAGAGGACTGCAAAGGGCTCTGCCAGACGTGCGGAACGAACCTGAACGAAACGGCCTGCGGCTGCGACAATACGGTAATCGACCCCCGGCTTGCCGGGCTCAAAGATTTCTTTAAGTAAGCGCAGGATGTCCAGCACAAACATCCGGCCTTCGGGCCGGTTGACTTGAATAAGGAGGTGTTAAACATGGCAGTACCTCAACGGAGAACGTCCAAGACGCGCCGCGACAAGCGTCGCACGCATTTCAAGCTGGCGGTGCCGGGCATGGTGAAGTGCGAACAATGCGGAGAGCTGAAGCTGGCTCACCACGTATGCAAAGTTTGCGGAACTTACAAGTCCAGAGAAGTTATTTCTCAATAAGCGATCGCTTCGGCGGTTCCGAAAAAGCCTCGCCGCCCGGCGGGGCTTTTTTTTATGTCCTTTTATAAGGCCTTTTTTATCCCTCTTTTGATGTCGGGGCTGCGCTTTTTTGCGGCGTGCCAAGAAGGGGCGGCAGGCAGGAAGCGCGTGCCCCTTTCCTTTTGCGGGAGAATGATTTATACTAGCGGTTAGTACCAGGTTCTAAAATTTTTCGCGGCGGACCTACATAGAAGCGCACAAGAATGCGCGGCCTTCGCGAAAGAGTCGATTCAAAGGGGAAGCGGCCCGGCAGCGGGCGCGAATAATCGGATCAAGCGGGTGGGAAGGCGGCGTTCGGCGCCGCTTTGCCGCTCGCGCAAGTTTTACCCAGCATACGGGCGGCATAAGGAGGAGACCGGCATCGAACGTTTACCGAAACGGCAGCGCCAGCAGAGACTCGTCGAATTGATCGACGAGAATCCGTTCGTAACCGACCGGGAACTGACCCGCCGCCTCAAAGTCAGCATTCAGACCATTCGCCTCGACCGGATGGAGCTCGGCATTCCCGAGCTCCGCGAGCGGATGAAGCTGATGGCGGAACGGTCTTACGACCAGGTGCGGTCGCTGGCTGCGGAAGAAGTGATCGGCGACATTATCGATCTTCAGCTCGACCGAAGCGGCATTTCGATCTTCGAGATCCGCGACGAACATGTATTCAGCCGCA
This sequence comes from Saccharibacillus sp. WB 17, assembly GCF_008634075.2. Classification (NCBI taxonomy): domain Bacteria; kingdom Bacillati; phylum Bacillota; class Bacilli; order Caryophanales; family Paenibacillaceae; genus Saccharibacillus; species Saccharibacillus sp. WB 17. The sequence continues at coordinate 45,122 of NZ_VPFK02000016.1, forward strand.
CGCAGATTGCGCGCGGTCACCATATTTTCGCCCAGGCCAACTCGCTGGCCGTCGCGGTCATCAACGACGAGATCGCGTTGACCGCCTCGGCAGATCTGCGCTTCGTGCGCCCGATCCATCTCGGCGAGAAGTGCATCGCCAAAGCGTACGTCCGGAGCAGTCCGGGCAAGGCGGGCAGAGCCAAGGTCGAAGTGCTTTCCTATGTCGGGGAAGAGATGGTATTTCAGGGAAACTTCATCATTTACCGGTCCGACGACAAGAACCGGTAGGCGGTTACGACGAGGAGGACGCGGACATGATTATTGCAATAGACGCCATGGGCGGCGACCACGCCCCCGAGAGCACGGCGGCCGGAGCGCTTGCGGCCGCGGCCGAATGGAGCGATCTGACGATCCGGCTGGTCGGCGAAGAATCGAAGCTTGCGCCGCTGATCGGCGCGGGGCTGCCCAATCTTCATATCGTCCATGCGGGCGAAGTGATCTCGGGCGAGGACGAACCGGTCAAAGCGGTACGCCGCAAAAAGGACGCTTCGATGGTCGTGGCCGGACGGATGGTCAAGGAAGGTCTTGCGGACGCGATGATCTCCGCCGGCAACACCGGCGCGCTCATGACGACGGGCCTGCTCGTCGTCGGACGCATGAACGGCGTGGAACGTCCGGCGCTCGCGCCGATGATCCCGACGCTCGACGAGAGCGGGCAGGGCACGCTTGCGCTGGACCTCGGCGCCAATATGGACGCCAAGCCCGAGCATCTGGCGCAGTACGCGCTGATGGGCAGTCTGTACCGCGAGAAGGTACACGGCATCCAGCGTCCCAGAGTGGGCCTGCTGAACGTCGGCACCGAGCCGGGCAAAGGCAACGAGCTGACCAAAGCGGCTTATCCGCTCATCGCCGAACTGCCGATCAACTTCGTCGGCAACGTCGAAGCGCGCGACATTCTGGAAGGCGTCTGCGACGTGCTTGTCTGCGACGGATTCGCGGGCAACATTTTGCTCAAAGCGCTGGAAGGCACGGCCGGAGCGGTATTCAAGCTGCTCAAGCAGGAATTGACGTCTTCGTTCAAGGCGAAGATCGGCGCGGCGCTCGTCATGCCGCAGCTGCGCGGCCTGAAGTCCAAAATGGATTACAAGGAACACGGCGGCGCTCCGCTGCTCGGATTGAACGGGCTCGTGATCAAGGCGCACGGTTCGTCGGACGCCGAAGCGATCAAAAACGCGGTGCGGCAGGCGAGAACGGCGATCGAACACCGGCTCGTGCCGAGCATCTCGGCAAGTATGGAACACGTAAATCAGCAAATCAGCGGGAAGAGAGTGACGGATCAATGAAGAACTTACGGCCGGTCGGCGTGATCGGAACAGGCAAATATGTGCCGGAGCGCATTTTGGACAACGCAGAGCTTGAGAAAATGGTAGATACGAACGACGAATGGATCGTCAGCCGGACCGGAATCCGGGAGCGCCATATCGCGGCTCCGGAACAGGCGACGTCCGATCTGGCGTACGAAGCGGCCGTTCAGGCTTTGGCCGCGGCCGGCATGACGGCGGATCAACTTGATCTGATCGTCGTGGCTACCGTTACGCCGGACACGTCGTTCCCTTCGACGGCCTGCATTTTGCAGGACAAGCTGGGCGCCAAGAAAGCGGCGGCTTTCGACCTCGGCGCGGCCTGCTCCGGGTTCGTGTACAGCCTCGCGGCGGCGACGGGATTTATTCAGAACGGCATGTACAATAATGCCCTCGTGATCGGTGCCGACACGCTGTCGCGCATTACCGATTACACCGACCGCAACACCTGCGTGCTGTTCGGCGACGGCGCGGGCGCGGTCATTCTCGGCGAAGTGCCGGAAGGACGCGGCTTCCAGTCGTTCGATCTCGGCGCCGAAGGCGCGGGCGGCGGCCTGCTTCAGCAGGCGGCGGGCGGTTCGCGCCTGCCGGCTTCGCAGGAGACGATCGACCAGCGCCTGCATTTCATTCAGATGAACGGACGCGACGTATTCAAGTTCGCGGTCCGCATCATGGGCACGGCCACCGAGGAAGTGCTGCGCAAAGCGGACATGACCAAAGACGATATCGACCTGTTCATTCCGCATCAAGCGAACATCCGGATTATCCAATCCGCGATGCAGCGGCTTGACCTGTCGGAAGATCGCGTCATGATCAACGTGGACAAGTACGCCAATACGTCGGCCGCCTCGATTCCTCTGGCGCTCGTCGAAGCCTACGAACAAGGCCGGATCAAAGAAGGCGACCGTGTCGTCATGGTCGGCTTCGGCGGCGGCTTGACGTGGGGCGGAGCGGCATTGATCTGGTAAGCACTGATCGGGCAAGCAGCATTGTACCGGTCGGGTAAGTACCGGTCGGGCAAGTACCGTTCAGGTAAGGGAGGAGCATTCACGATGGGTAAAATAGCATTCGTATTCCCCGGACAGGGCGCGCAGAGCGTGGGCATGGCCCGCGACGCGTACGACGCGCTGCCGGCAGCCCGCGCGCTGTTCGAAGCGGCGGACCGTACGCTCGGATTGCAGCTGACGAAGCTTGCGTTCGACGGACCGGTTGAAGAACTCAAGCAGACGGCGAACACGCAGCCTGCGCTGCTGACGGCAAGCCTTGCGCTGCTGGAAGCGGTCAAGGCGGCAGGCATCAAGGCGGATTACGCGGCCGGGCACAGCCTGGGCGAATACAGCGCGCTTGCCGCCGCCGGCATTCTCTCGTTCGAAGACGCCGTATCGACGGTCCGCGCCCGCGGACAGTTCATGGAAGCGGCCGTTCCGGGCGGGCAGGGCGCGATGGCGGCCGTGCTCGGCGCCGATCGCGACCAGCTGACCGCGCTGTGCGCGGACATTTCTGCGGCGGGAACGGTCGTCGAGCCGGCGAACCTGAACTGCCCCGGACAGATTGTCGTGTCCGGTTCGGCCGAAGGCGTCGCGGCGCTTAGCGCCCGCGTCAAGGAAGCCGGCGCCAAGCGCGCGATCGCGCTGGAAGTCAGCGGACCGTTCCATTCGTCGCTGATGAAGGAAGCGGCCGAGCGGCTCGGCGAGGCGCTTGCGGACGTTCAGTTTCACGAAGGAGCTTTTCCGGTCGTGGCCAACGTCAGCGCCCGCCCGGTCAGCGGCGCACAAGCGCTGCGGCAGTCGCTCGTCAGCCAGGTGTATTCGCCGGTGCTGTGGGAAGACAGCGTCCGGTGGCTGATTGCCGAAGGCGTCGATACGTTCGTCGAGATCGGTCCGGGCAGCGTATTGGCCGGCCTGATCAAGAAAATCGACAAATCCGTCCGGATTTTCAGCGTGAACAGTCTCGAAAGCGCGGATGCGCTGGCCGAAGCGCTGGCCTAGGCAAAACTCCGGCTGATCGAATGAAACCCCGTGCGCGGCGGACGCGTAAAGCTTCCGTCCGGACACGGATCTTATTTTCCGGGACGCGCCCTTTCCGTTCGCCGATCGTCGGCCGGGCAGGGCGCGCCCAAGCGGGAGGTTAACATGGAACAGTCAATCAAGGGGCAGAACGCTCTCGTGACGGGCGCTTCGCGCGGCATCGGCCGGGCGATCGCGCTTGAACTGGGACGCCGCGGCGCAAACGTGGCGGTCAACTACGCCGGCAACGAAGCGGCGGCGCTCGAAGTGGTGCGCGAGCTCGAAGCGCTCGGCGTCAAAGCGGCCGCGTTCAAAGCGAACGTGGGCAAAAGCGCCGAAGCGGAAGAGTTGGTCAAAGCGGTGGCCGCCGCATTCGGCAGCCTCGACATTTTGATCAACAATGCCGGCATTACCCGCGACAATCTGGTGATGCGCATGAAGGAAGAAGAATTCGACGACGTGATCGAGACAAACCTCAAAGGCGTGTTCAACTGCATCAAAGCCGTAAGCCGGCCGATGATGAAGCAGCGCTCGGGCCGGATCGTCAACATCTCGTCCGTCGTGGGCACGATCGGCAACGCCGGGCAGGTCAACTACACGGCGGCCAAAGCCGGCGTGATCGGCATGACCAAGTCGTGCGCGCGCGAATTCAGCAGCCGCGGCATTACGGTCAACTGCGTGGCGCCCGGTTTTATCGACACGGATATGACCGACGTATTGTCGGAAGAACTCAAAGCGGGACTGCTCGCGGGTATCCCGCTGAACCGTCTCGGCCGTCCGGAGGAAGTCGCGACGGCCGTCGCTTTTCTGGTTTCGCCCGACGCTTCGTACATGACGGGACAAGTCCTTCATGTCGATGGCGGCATGTACATGTAAACCATCGCTGGCAGGGGTTGTAAACCGCTTGTTTGCAAACCCTGCTTCAAACAGTGGCATTTTGGCGGAGCTTCTCGTATAATACCTTTTGAAGAGGAGGTGAATCGGATGTCTGATGTAATGGAGCGCGTAACGCGCATCGTCGTGGACCGCCTTGGCGCCGACGAAGCGGAAGTTACGCCAACGGCTTCTTTCAAGGAAGATCTCGGAGCGGACTCGCTCGACGTGGTTGAATTGGTCATGGAGCTGGAAGACGAGTTCGACATGGAGATCTCTGACGAAGACGCAGAGAAGATTACGACCGTAGGTGATGTTGTAAGTTATATACAATCTCATACCTAAGGGCGTTAAAGAGTCCCGCTCCGCGCTTTTTCATAAAGCCGGCTCGGGACTTCTCCTTCATTTAGGGAACAATTAGGGATCGAATAGGGAATAAATAATCAGAACTCCCGTTAGCGGGATTCGCAGATATAGAGGTGACCCATATGGAACAGCAGCACAGAGTAGTCGTTACCGGTATGGGAGTCGTGACTTCCCTCGGCAAGGACGTGGAAACGTTTTGGAACAGTTTGCTCGCGGGCAAATCGGGTGTCTCGAAAATCGAGAGCTTCGACGTCAGCGAGTATCCGACGCAGATTGCCGCGGAGATTCACGACTTCAATCCCGAAGACTATGTGGAACGCAAGGAAGCCCGCAAGATGGACCGCTACGTGCAGTTCGCTTACGCGGCCTCCACGCAGGCGCTGCAGGACAGCGGCCTGAAAATCGGCGACACCGTCGAAGCGGAACGGATCGGCGTCATCGTCGGTTCGGGCATCGGCGGACTCGGTACGTGGGAAGACCAGTTCACGACCCTGCTGCAAAAAGGGCCGAAGCGGGTCAGCCCGTTCTTTATCCCGATGATGATCGCGAACATGGGCTCCGGCGACGTCTCGATCAAGCTCGGCGCCAAAGGCCCGAACACGTCGGTCGTTACGGCCTGCGCGACCGGCACGCATTCGATCGGCGACTCGTTCAAGCTGATCGCGCGCGGCGATGCCGACGCGATGATCTGCGGCGGCGCGGAAGCGACGATTCGTCCGACCGGTCTGGCCGGTTTCTGCGCCATGCGCGCCATGTCGACCCGCAACGACGATCCGTCCAAAGCGAGCCGTCCGTTCGACAAGGAACGCGACGGATTCATCATGGGCGAAGGCGCCGGCGTGTTCGTGCTCGAATCGCTGGAGCATGCCGAGGCGCGCGGTGCGCGCATCTACGCGGAAGTGGTCGGCTACGGCCTGAGCGCGGACGCGCACCATATGACCGATCCCGATCCGGACGGCGCGGCACGCTGCATGAAGATGGCGCTCAAGAGCGCCGGACTGCAGCCGGAAGACCTGGATTACATCAACGCGCACGGCACGTCCACGCCGGCAGGCGACCTGTCGGAGACCAAAGCCGTCAAGATGGCGCTGGGCGACCACGCGTACAAAGTGGCGGTCAGCTCCACCAAGTCGATGACCGGGCATCTGCTCGGCGCGGCCGGCGGCGTGGAAGCGGTCATCTGCGCTTTGTCTCTGGACAACCAGATCATGGCACCGACCATCAACATCGAGAATCCGGACGAAGCGTGCGATCTCGACTACGTGCCGAACACGGCGCGCAAAGCCGAGCTGAACGTCGTCATGTCCAATTCGTTCGGCTTCGGAGGCCATAACGCTTCCGTCATTCTCAAAAAATTCGAAGCGTAAGGAGCCGGGACGTTGAGCGGAGATCTGAAACAACTGCAGCAAAAACTAGGAGTCCAGTTTGCGGATAAGCCTCTGCTTAAACAGGCTTTCACGCATGCGTCGTATGTCAATGAACACCGGTTCAGTCAGCATCATGACAATGAGCGGCTCGAATTTCTGGGCGACGCGGTCCTGGAGCTGACGGTGTCGGAATTTCTCTACAATCGGTATCCCGGCCGGCCGGAAGGCGAACTGACCAAGCTGCGCGCCGCGATCGTGTGCGAGCCTTCGCTGGTCAAGTTCGCGGAAGTGCTGAATTTCGGCTCTTACGTGCTGCTCGGCAAAGGGGAGGAACTGACGGGCGGCCGCAGCCGTCCGGCCCTGCTCGCGGACGTGTTCGAATCGTTCGTGGGCGCGCTGTACCTCGATCAGGGGCTCGAAGCGGTACGGGGATTCCTCGACCGCTACGTATTCCCGCAGGTGGCCTGGGATGGCAAACTGCAAATGAGCGACTTCAAGACCGAACTTCAGGAATTGACCCAACATCACAATCTCGGCGTGCTCGAATACCGGATCGTGGAAGAACGCGGACCGGCGCACGAGCGGGAATTCGTGTCCGAAGTGTACATGGGCGAACGCAGCTTGGGCCGCGGGAACGGACGTTCCAAAAAGGAAGCCGAGCAGCAGGCTGCGGCTGCAGCGTTGGAAACGCTAAAACTGTAGCTACAAAAAAAGAGCAAAGAGCGGCCGCATGCTTGACTTCGGGGATCTGCAAGTCTGCCCGTGCCGCTTTTTGCTCTTTTTCGTTGTAAAAGAAAAGGCCGCCGCGTTTGCGGCAGGCCGCACGCACCTCGAACGGGAGAACAGCAGGATCAACAGGAAAGGGGAGGTGAGCAGCGGTCATGTATCTGAAACGGATCGAACTCGCCGGATTCAAATCGTTCGCCGACAAAACGGAAATGGAATTCGTCCGCGGGATTACCGCGGTTGTCGGTCCGAACGGAAGCGGGAAAAGCAATATTTCCGATGGCATCCGCTGGGTATTGGGGGAACAAAGCGCCAAAAGTCTGCGCGGCGGAAAGATGGAAGACATCATTTTTGCCGGCAGCGATGCGCGCAAGGCAGTCAATTACGGCGAAGTGTCGCTGACGCTCGATAACGCCGATCAGGTGCTTCCGCTCGATTTTTCGGAAGTCACCGTCACCCGCCGCGTCCACCGCAGCGGAGACAGCGAATACCTGATCAACCGGCAGCCCTGCCGGCTCAAAGACATCACCGAGCTGTTTATGGATACCGGCATCGGCAAAGAAGCGTATTCGATCATCGGGCAGGGGCGGATCGAAGAGATCCTCAGCACGCGTTCCGAAGATCGGCGCGGCATTTTCGAAGAAGCGTCGGGCATCGTCAAATATAAATCGCGCAAAAAAGAAGCGAACCGCAAGCTTGCGGATACGGAGCAGAACCTGCTGCGCATCCACGACCTGGTTACCGAACTCGAAGACCAGATCGGACCGCTCAAAGCGCAGGCCGACAAAGCGCGGCGTTACAAAGAGCTCAAGGAAGAACTGCAGGGCAAAGAGATCTCGCTGTTCGTCTACCAGATCGGCGAGATTCACGAAGCGTGGACCGAGGCGTCGGAGAAGCTGGCGGAGCTTGAGCGCCAGCGCGAACGGCTGTCGGCGATCGTGGAAGAGCACAATCTTACGCTCGATACCGATCGCCAGGCGCTGCGCGCCGCGGAGAACGAGATCGAGGAGCTGCAGGGCCGCCTGCTGCGCTACAGCGAGCTGTCCGAGAAGTCCGAAGGCTACGCGCAGCTGCTCGAAGAGCGCCGCCGCAACCTGGAGCAGTCGCGCGAGCAGCTGAAGGAAGCGATCGAGAACGAAGGCGAACGCTTCGACCAGCGCAAGCAGGAAAGTTCGTTTGTGCAAAACAAGCTCGAGGCGGCGCGGCTGGAACTTGACCATCTGCGGACCGAACTGTCGGCGGAACAGGCCAAGCTGACCGGCTTGACCGAAGGGATCAGCCACGAGCAGGAAGAATCGCTCAAAGGCGATCTGCTGGAGCTCATGAACAAAATGGCGCAGACCCGCAACGAAATTCGTTACGCGGATCAGCAAAAGGAAGGCGTCATGCGGCGCATGAACCGCGTCGACGAAGAATCCGGCCGCTGGGAAGCGGAGAAGAAGCGCCTCGACGGGGAGCACGCCGAACGCAAAGCCGCTCTGGAACAACTCACGGCCGACATTGCGGCGCTGCGCCGCTCGTACATCGAAGAAAGCGAGAAGCTGCACGCGCTGCAAAAAAACGCGGCGGACAGTTCGGCTTCGGCGCGCAAATGGGAACAAAAGCGCGAATCGCTCGTCTCCCGGCGCGATACGATGCAGGAGATGCAGGAAGATTTCGAAGGCTTCATGGTCGGCGTCAAAGAAGTGCTCAAAGCTTCGCGCAGCCGCAGCCTCGAAGGGGTGCACGGCGCGGTCGCCGAATTGATCACCGTGCCCCAGAAGATCGAGACCGCGATCGAGACGGCGCTCGGCGCTTCGCTGCAGCATATCGTCATGGAGAACGAAGCGCTGTCCCGCAAAGCGATCGGCTATCTCAAGCAGCGCCAGCTCGGGCGCGCCACGTTCCTGCCGCTCGACGTTATCCGTCCGCGGCATATCTCGGACAGCGACAAGCGCGCGGCCGCTTCCGCCGGCGGATTCGTCGGCATCGGCGCCGAATTGGTCGAAGCCGACGAACGGTATGCCGGCATCGTCGGCAGCCTGCTCGGCGGCCTGGTCGTGGCCGAGACGCTCGAAGACGCGAACGTTATCGCGTCGCGGCTGAATTACCGTTACCGCGTCGTGACGCTGGACGGCGACGTCGTCAATGCCGGCGGTTCGATGACCGGCGGCAGCCAGAACCGGCGCGGCAGCAGCCTGCTCGGACGCAAGCGGGTGCTGGAGCAGCTCGAACGCGAAATCCGCGACAGCGAGCGCGAGATTACGCGCCTGACGCGCGAAGAACGCGAGAACGGCGAATTGGCCGTTCAAAGCGAACAGCGCCTTGGCGAGCTGCGCGAACGCGGCGATACGCTGCGCGCCGATCAGCAGCGCCTGGACGGCGAGCTGAAGCAGACCGAGCACGGGCTGCGCCACGTGAACGAGCAGTTCGCGCTGCACGGCGAAGAGCGCTCGGGCTATGCGGAAGAGCTGGAAAGCGCAGGCGAAAGCCGCAAAAAAGCGGAAGCGAAGCTCGCGGAGCTGGAAGCCGAAGAAGCGGCGACCCGCCAGTCGATCGCCGCAGCGGAATTCGCGCGCAAAGCGAGCGAATCGGCCAAGGAAGAGCTGCAGGGCACGCTGACCGAACTGCGGGTCCGGGAAAGCCGGCTCGTGCAGGAGACGGCGTCGCTCGAAGAGCGGCTGGGCCGATTGGGCGAAGAGACCGGCACGGTGTCGAACCAGCTGGCCGACCGGCGCAAAATGCTGCGCTCCGCCGAAGCGGAACTTGCGGCGAACCGCAAAAACGCCGAAGAGCATGTGCGCGAACTGCAGGAAGCCAAAGAGCTCAAAAGCGTAACGCAGGAAAGGCTCGAAGAAAAGCGCGGCGAACGCGCCGAGCGGCAGCGCAAGCTGGAAGAACGCGAGGGCGAGACGCACAAGCAGCGCAGCGAGCTGAAGACGGTCGAAGACCGGATTCGGCACACGGAAATTCAGGCCAACCGGCTTGACGTGGAGCTGGAGAATACGCTGCAAAAGCTGGCGGACGAATACGGCATGGGGTACGAGCTGGCGAAGCAGCGGCACGAACTGCCGGAAGATCCGGAAGCGGCCCGCCTCGACGTCCGGGAGATCAAGCGCAAGATTGCGCTGCTGGGCGAAGTGAGTCTCGGCGCGATCGAGGAATACGACCGGGTCAGCGAGCGCTACGAGTTCCTGAACGAGCAGAAAAACGACCTGATGGAAGCCAAGGCGCAGCTGTACCTCGTCATTCGCGAGATGGACGAAGAGATGTCCAAACGCTTCAAAACGACGTTCGACGCGATCCGCCGGCAGTTCGGCACGGTATTCGCCAAGCTGTTCGGCGGCGGGCGGGCCGATCTGGTCCTGCTCGATCCGGATAATCTGCTGGAGACGGGTATCGACATCGTCGCCCAGCCTCCGGGCAAAAAGCTGCAAAACCTGCAGCTGCTGTCGGGCGGCGAACGCTCGCTGACCGCGATGGCGCTGCTGTTCGCCATTCTGCACGTCAAGCCGGTCCCGTTCTGCGTGCTGGACGAAGTGGAAGCGGCGCTCGACGAAGCGAACGTGACGCGGTTCGCCCAATATTTGCGCGAATTTGCGGAGCAGACGCAGTTTATCGTCGTGACGCACCGCAAAGGCACGATGGAAGAAGCGGACGTGCTGTACGGCGTCACGATGGAAGAAGGCGGCGTCTCCAAGCTCGTGTCGGTCCGGCTCGAAGACGAAGAGATCAGCATCGCTTAATGCTTAATAACGGACAGATTGAAGCAAGTCTCATACGGAAGCCTATTACGACTGGAGGAAGTCAAGCATGAGCTTTTTTCGCAAATTGAAAGAAAGTATCGCGGGCAAGACCGACGCGGTAACCAAACAGTTCAAAGACGGCCTGGAGAAAACGCGCAAAGGCTTCGTGGAGCGCGTATCGAACCTGATGGTTCGCCGCCGCAAGATCGACGAAGAGTTTTATGAAGAGCTGGAAGAGATTCTGATCGGAGCCGACGTCGGCGTCAATACGGTCATGGAACTGATCGACGACCTGCGCGTGGAAGTCAAGAAGCGCCGCCTGAACGACGCCAGCGAGCTGCGCCCGGTATTGTCGGAGAAACTGATCGGCCTGCTGCGCGGCGAAGAAGACAATTCGCTCAACATGAGCGCCGACGGTCCGACCGTCATCTTGTTCGTCGGCGTCAACGGCGTCGGCAAAACGACGACGATCGGCAAGCTCGCGCACAAGTTCAAAAACGAAGGCAAAAAAGTGCTGCTCGCCGCAGGCGATACGTTCCGCGCCGGCGCGATCGAGCAGCTTGAAGTGTGGGGCACCCGCACCGGCGTCGAAGTCATCAAGCAAAATCCAGGCTCCGACCCGGCCGCTGTCATGTACGACGCCGTGCAGGCCGCCAAGCAGCGCCGCGCGGACGTGCTGATCTGCGACACCGCCGGACGGCTGCAGAACAAAAGCAATCTGATGGACGAGCTGAACAAAATTTTCCGCGTCATCCAGCGCGAGATCCCGGGCGCGCCGCACGAAGTGCTGATGGTGCTTGACGCGACGACCGGACAGAACGCGCTCAGTCAGGCCAAGCTGTTCGGCGAGAAAAGCGGCGTAACCGGCCTCGTGCTCACCAAGCTCGACGGCACGGCCAAAGGCGGCATCGTCGTGGCGATCCGCCAGGAACTGAACATTCCGGTCAAACTGGTCGGTCTCGGCGAGAAAGTGGACGATCTGCAGGAATTCGATTCCGAACAGTTCGTGCACGCGCTGTTCGCCGGCCTGATCGAAGAAGAGTTGATCGAAGAAGAAGACGGGGAACCGCGGCAGCCCGAGTAATCGGACGTGCCGGCCGGTCGATCTCCGAAGAGTGACGCGCAGCCGAATTTTTCGCGCTGCGCGTCTTTTTTGGCTGCCGAGCGCGGGGATGCAAGGTGGCAATATGCGGCGCAAGCCTTTATAATCGAAATATGATATTTATGAAAACGACGCATGGTTTGCAAGAATAAGGAGGAATGTCCGCATGGCCAATACGCATACGTATTCCCGCCGCGAAGAAGTAGCCAACGCCGTCACGCACGGGATCGGAGCCGCGCTCAGTATTGCCGCGCTCGTGCTGCTGATCGTGTTCGCGAGTACCAAAGGCACGCCCTGGCATATCGTGAGCTTTACCATTTACGGCATTACGATGCTGCTGCTCTACCTGAGCTCGACGCTCGTGCACAGTTTCCCCGAAGGCAAGGTCAAAGATTTCTTCGAGTTCATGGACCACTCCTCCATCTACTTGTATATCGCGGGAACGTACACGCCGTTCATGCTGACCGCCGTTCGCGGACCGCTCGGCTGGACGCTGTTCGGACTCGTCTGGGGCATCGCGATCGGCGGCGTTATCTTCAAAGCCTTTTTCGTCAAAAAGTTTCTGTTCATGTCCACGCTGTTCTACCTGCTGATGGGCTGGCTGATCGTGCTCGCCTGGGGCGCGCTGACCCAAGCCATTCCTGTCGAAGGCATTCACCTGCTCGTCGCGGGCGGCCTCATGTACACCGTCGGTACGATCTTTTACGTCTGGCGGGCTTTTCCTTACCATCACGCGATCTGGCATTTGTTCGTGCTGACAGGCAGCATCCTTCATTTCTTCTGCATTTTGATGTATCTGCTGCCGTAAATTTCATTTCAATAGAATCGGGTTTTCATAAACCGAATCAAGAAGCCGGAAGATCAAATCGGCTTCTTTTTTTATTTATTATTATTAATTTAAAATACAATATTAGATTCGTGTTATAATTTAATTACTTTTTATTGTGCATTCTAAAATCATTTTCTTTTCTGTATGACCTGAATCGACAAGAAGCGAGAGGTTGACTGGCTTACTTCTCGCTTTTCATTTGAAAAGAGGGGTGGTTCTGTGTTCGTACAAGATTTAAAACGTGGCCTTTTCAATTTAAGGTTTCTTTTTGTTTTTATGGTTTCGGTCTTGCTCTTCTTCGTATCCGATTATCAAAATATTTTTTCGATCGCTACATTCGCTGACTTAAAAGCGGCGGACTTGGCGGGGGAATCAAAAGCTGTACATTTTATTGAATCAAACGGGCATAACAAGTATCAAGTTTGGCTTCAAAGTTTTCAATTCACTTATTTTTTGTTTCCTCTACTGGTTATTCTCCCTTATTCCACGATTATGTTCACGGAACGTACGACTCGTTATTTTATTTTTATAAAAACCAGAATGACACAAGCGAGTTATATCAGACAAAAATTTTGGGGCGTTTTTTCGGTTGGCGGTTTGAGTATTTTTGTTCCGGAAGTTTTTTATTACTTCGTTCTTTCTCTTCTTTTTAAAAGTGAAAAATTAAGTGATCCTTTGTTTACGCCGATGGGTCCTTTGGCTTCATGGTTTGAAACTTGGCCGGAATTGTATGTATGGAGCGTGATGGGCTTTCACTTCGTATTGGGAGGGGTGTTTGCCGTATTCGGTTTGATGTTTTCGCTATTCGTTAAAAAGAAGGCGGCCGCTTATTTGCTTCCGTATTTGGCTCTTCTTGGAGCGAGTATCGGGTTTGAAGCTTTTCTGGGATGGTTTTCTTCTTCACCGCTCCAATGGATTCAGTTTATGTATAGCTATCATCTGGAAGAGCAAACGCTTGCGATTTGGCTTTTTGTTTTATTGGCAGCGTCAAGAGGGATCATTGAAGTGAAGCTGAGAAGGATGCGGCGATTAAATGGATAACTTATGGAATATCCCAATGTTAAAGGCTCAATTCGAATCCAAATTTTTTGACCGGAAAATGATACTGTTGATCCTACTGGAAATGACTTTAATCGGTTTGGCCTTTGTTTACTTGATGAAAAATCCGCAAGACGAAACGGAACCCTCTTATTTTACCGATTTAATGACTTTGATCTTGAATAATCCGTATATCCAACTCGCTTTTTTTATTCCTTTCTTTTTAATGTTTTTGTATGAGGTGTGTGAAGAGTGGTCGGGCAAAGAAAACATGATTGTGCGTTTTGCCAGCCGCCAACATTGGATTTTTCATATGATCGTAATTTTCTTCTCTTTTGCAACGCTTTATGCCTTTATATTTCTCGGGGTGCTTGCCGCTTTTTGTTACGTTCTATTAGGAGGGCCGGTGATAGGGGGACCCGTTTTGTTTCTGCTCGTGTTTCGATACTGGTTTAGTGTTCTGACGATTGCTTTTGTCTATTTGCTTACTTATCGTTTTGTTCCGCGTAACAAACCTGTTGTCGCGATCTTAACGAGTATGATTGTGATTTTGATCAATCATTTGCTTCATTTTTCCTTTTTGCAGCATTGGGTTCCGTGGTTATCTTTCAATGTTACTTATGTGCGCGGGTTCGAAACAGAATCGATTGGATGGACGGATATTTTTTGGACGCAGGCCAGCTCGATGAGCTTTGTCGCGCTTGCGATGATCGTACTATGGGCAACGATACATAAAATGCAATTTACGGAGTGAGTAAGTATGCTATGGAACGGCGTAAAATACAACTTAAGTTCTTTAGGATGGAGCGTATACCTGCAGTTGGGAGTGCTTTCTTTTTTTTTGCATCTGTTTACTATTCAATATTTTAAAGTTGAACAGGAGAACGAACTTTTTGCTTTTCACAATGGTTGGCATGTTGAAGGTTCTATCGGCGTTCTGTTGGCGGTACATCGGCTTTTTCCTTATTTGTGGTTTGCATTTGTTTTGGATTCTTATGTGGAACATGGATTACAAAATAGGGCGCCAAGCCTTGTTGCTCGGTTACAAAGTTTTAAAGTATGGATGTTGAGTCATATTTTCGCAGTGTTTTTGCTCGTTTTTTTCTATACAGTCATCATGAACATGATCGGATATTTTTGCTTCGCTTTGCTGGGAACGGGGAGTTCGGGCACGCATACTGGAGGGGCTTGGATCGGTCTAAGCTTGCTTCAGGTTTTTGGATTAGGTGCTTGCAGCTTGCTGCAAATCGGTATTCGATTACTTTCTCCGGTGACGGGGAGCTCGGTTCTTTTTTTGCTGCTGCTCTATTTATTTAACGTCTATGCGCATCCCATTTATATGCTTGGAGGCCACGTCGTTTCAAAAAGTTATCTCACTTTGGAAGGATTAACACAATCCGGCTTTGTTTTTATCGGTGTGCAGTTTCTTTTTATCGTGGCTTGTACATTCGGTCTTTGCTTTTTGGCTCAGCTAAGAAAAATCAGATTAAGTGTTGGAAAAGAACTTTGAAAATTTGAATGTGGAGGGTAAGTATGGGCGACACGATAATTGTAGTTAAAAAGTTGAGTAAATCGTTTAAAGGAGAAGCTGTTTTGAAGTCGCTTGATTTGGAACTGGAAGCGGGAAAATGTTACGGATTCACCGGAAAAAACGGAAGCGGGAAATCTGTTTTTTTTAAACTGCTGCTGGGTCTTATTCTTCCGGATCATGGAGAAATTCATTTTTGGGGAAAAAAGCTTGGTAAAGAAATCGACTTCGCTCCAGACGCGGGAGTTATGATCGAACATCCGGGATTTATCGAAAACTATTCCGGGTTCAAAAACCTGAAGTATCTTTCAAAAATAAAAAACGTAATAGACGATGCCCAAATCAAAGCAAGCATGATCCAAACCGGGCTTGATCCCGAAAGTAAAAAAGCGGTCAAAAATTATTCTTTGGGTATGAAGCAGCGGCTTGCTCTTGCACAGGCCATTATGGAAAATCCGAAAATATTGGTGCTGGATGAACCGATGAATGGGCTGGATGAAGAGGGCGTACATGAAATCAGGACACTTCTAATAGAAAAAAAGCAGCAGGGGACGACTTTGTTGATTTCCAGCCATATCGCGGAAGACATTCAATCCCTATGCGATGAAGTATACAAGTTTGAGAAGGGGCAGTTATTTCCTTCAAATGAGTAGATTAAACAATCCTCAAAGATGTTAAGCGTTAACGCTTGACATCTTCTTTTGTTTTCGATATGATAATGAACGTTGATTGATGTGTAAAGTGTTTGGCCTTGACGAGAGGAGCGTTCCGGATGAGTCAGGACAATCGTCTGGAAAAGACGAATCGAATCAACCTGCTGTTCGCTTTTTACGAGCGCTTGCTGACGGAGAAGCAGCAGACTTTTCTGAAATATTATTTCCACGACGATTTCTCGCTCGGCGAGATTGCCGCGGAATTCGAAATTAGCCGCCAGGCGGTGTACGAACATATCAAGCGTGCGGAGCAGACGCTGGAGAATTACGAAGCGAAGCTCGAACTGCTGCGTCGGCACGAGAGCCGTATGCAGGAGATCCGCGAACTGGAAGCGATGTCGTTCGACGACAAGCTGCCGGAAGAGACGCGCAGCAGGCTCGGAACGATCTCGGGCAATCTGCAGGCTCTGGAATAGCGGTACGCGCACGATCTTGCAAATTCGATAAATGAGCGCCTTTCGATATATAATAGTAGAGAAGTGATCGAAACGGGGGTGAACCTATGGCATTTGAAGGATTGACAACGAGGCTCCAGAACGTTTTCGGCAAACTTCGGGGAAAAGGCAAAGTATCCGAAGAAGACGTAAACGATGCGATGCGCGAAGTGCGTCTGGCTCTGCTGGAAGCGGACGTCAACTTCAAGGTCGTCAAGGACTTTATCGGCAAAGTGAAGGAAAAAGCGCTCGGTAAGGAAGTCACCGAGAGCTTCACGCCGGGCATGGTCATCATCGACATCGTCAATAAGGAATTGACGGATCTGATGGGCGGCACGCAGTCCAAGCTGAACAAAAACACCCGGCCTCCTACCGTCATCATGATGGCGGGCCTGCAGGGCGCCGGCAAGACGACGACGACCGGCAAGCTTGCGAAGATGCTGCAAAAGCAGGGCAGCCGGCCGCTGATGGTCGCGGGCGATATTTATCGCCCCGCGGCGATCAAGCAGCTTCAGGTGCTCGGCGAGCAGCTGAACGTTCCGGTGTTCTCGCTCGGCGACCAGGTCAGTCCGGTCGAGATCGCCCGCAAAGGTCTGCAGGAAGCGAAGGACAAAGGCCATGACTACGTCATCATTGATACGGCAGGCCGCCTGCATATCGACGAAGAGCTGATGGACGAGCTGAAGCAGATCCATACGGAGACGAAGCCGGACGAAGTGCTGCTGGTCGTGGATGCCATGACCGGTCAGGACGCCGTCAACGTCGCCCAGAGCTTCAACGAACAGCTGTCGCTGACCGGCGTCGTGCTGACGAAGCTTGACGGCGATACGCGCGGCGGTGCCGCGCTGTCCGTCAAAGCCGTGACCGGCTGTCCGATCAAGTTCATCTCGCTCGGCGAGAAACTGGACGCGCTCGAGCCGTTCCACCCGGAGCGGATGGCTTCGCGGATTCTCGGGATGGGCGACATGCTGTCGCTGATCGAGAAAGCGCAGGCCGGAATCGACGAGAACAAGGCGAAGGAAATGGAGCGCAAAATGCGCAACGCGGAATTCACCTTCGACGATTTTCTTGAGCAGATGGAGCAGGTCAAGCAGCTTGGCCCGCTCGATCAGATCATGGACATGATCCCGGGCATGAGCAAGATGAAGCAGAAGACCGACATGAAGGTCGACGACAAGCAGGTCGGTCGGATCGAAGCGATCGTGCATTCGATGACGAGCGTGGAGAAGCAGACGCCGGACGTGATCAACTACAGCCGTCGCAAGCGGATTGCGGCAGGCAGCGGAACGTCGCTCGCCGAAGTGAACCGCTTGATCAAGCAGTTCGACGAGATGAAGAAGATGATGAAGCAGCTCTCGGGCATGATGGATTCCAAGGGCGGCGGCAAGAACAACAAGGCTATGAAGCAGATGCAAAAAATGAGTAAGGGCATGCGTTTCCCGTTCCGTTAAGCCGGAAGTGAAGCGATTAGGATAAAGCCTTAAAGCAGTTTATTTCTTGAAGGAGGTGATTTTCGTGGCAACTCGCATTCGTCTGAAGCGTATGGGCGCTCATAAAGCTCCTTTCTATCGTATCGTGGTATCGGATTCCCGTTCCCCGCGTGATGGACGCTTTATCGAGGAGATTGGTTACTACAACCCGGTCGCAGAACCGCAAGTAGTAAGCATCAACGAAGAAAAAGCATTGGCATGGCTGCAAACCGGCGCACAAGCGTCCGATACAGTTCGCAATCTGCTGAGCAAAGCCGGCATCATGAAGAAATTCCATGAAGCCAAACTGCAAAAATAAGACAGTGACTCGGAGGGGTTGACGTGGAACAGTTAGTAGCGGTCATCGCAAAAGCTCTGGTCGATCATCCGGAAGACGTCAAGGTCCGTACCGTAGAGAAAGAGTCCCTGGTCGTATACGAACTTTCCGTGCATCCCGATGACGTAGGCAAGATCATCGGGAAGCAGGGACGTATCGCCAAGGCGCTGCGCACGGTCGTGACGTCGGCAGCAGTCAAGCTGGACAAGCGGGTTACCGTGGATATCCAGTCTTAAAGGGAAAGTCCGGTGCGCGTGCGCATCGGCCGCTTTCCGGTCTTAAAGATATACGAAAAGGGGTTAGGAGGTTATCTTCCTAGCCCCTTTTCGTACATGGTCAAGACTTCGGCATCCCCTGCCGCCTTATATATAATGAAGCAAAAATTTATCGAAGCAGCGAAAGGACGGAATCGGAACATGAATTCGAATACCGAACCCCAGTTTTTGAGTGTAGGCAAAATCGCGAACACGCACGGCATCCGCGGAGAATTGAAAATTTTTCCGTTTACCGATTTCCCCGAAGTTCGTTTCGCCGCGGGCAAGCGGCTGTTGTTGATCTCGCCGGAAGACGGTTCCAAGCTGCCGGTCAAAATTTTGTCGGCGCGCGAGCAAAAAAACGTGTATGTCGTCAAGCTGGACGGCTACGACAATATCAACCAGGTGGAAAAGTATAAAGGTTGGGACGTCAAAGTGCCCAAAGAAGAAGCGGTCGAAGAAGAAGAAAATGCGTATTATTTCCATGAAATCATGGGCTGCAAAGTGCTGACCGAACAAGGCGAAGAACTGGGCGTGGTCACCGATATTTTGACGCCGGGCGCGAACGACGTCTGGGTCGTCAAAAGCGGCAGCGGCAAAGAACTGCTGATTCCTTATATCGAAAGCATCGTCAAAAGCGTCGATATCGCCGCCAAAACGGTCCGGATCGAAGTCATGGAAGGACTGCTCGACTGATGCGCATCGACGTACTCACTTTATTCCCGGACATGTTCGAAGGCGTGTTCGGGGCCAGCATTCTCGGCAAAGCGAGAGACAAAGGCCTCGTCCGTTTGTCGGCCGTCAATTTCCGCGAGTATTCCACGAACAAGCACGGCCAGGTGGACGATACGCCTTACGGCGGAGGCGGAGGCATGGTGCTCAAGCCCGAGCCGATCTTTGCCGCTGTGGAAGACCTGCTCCGGCGCAAAGAAGCGGAAAACCCGCAAACGGAGGCAGCCGCCGAAGATGATACCGTTCCCACTCCGGCCCCGCCCCGCATCGTACTGCTGTGCCCGCAGGGCGAGACGTTCACGCAGCGCAAAGCGGAAGAGTTTGCCCGGGAAGAACATCTCATTTTCATTTGCGGGCATTACGAAGGTTATGACGAGCGGATTCGGACCGGCCTCGTGACGGACGAGATTTCGATCGGCGATTACGTGCTGACGGGCGGCGAACTGCCGGCGATGGTCATGATCGACAGTACGGTGCGGCTGCTGCCGGGCGTGCTCGGCAACGAGAACAGCGCGGTCACGGATTCGTTCAGCACCGGGCTGCTGGAATATCCGCATTACACCCGTCCGACCGAGTTCCGGGGCATGCAGGTGCCGGACATTTTGCTGTCGGGGCATCATGCGAATATCGAAGCGTGGCGGCGGCGGGAATCGCTGCGCCGGACGCTGCAGCGCCGTCCCGAGCTGCTGGATCGGCTTGAGCTGAACAAGCAGGAGTCGAAATGGCTGGACGAGCTCAGACGCGAAGAAGAAGATCGCTTATAGAAGCAGATCGCCTATAGAAGAAAATCGTTCGCGCCGCGAGGCGGGCAGAGCCCTGGAATTTCGTGGAGACGAAATTCCAGGGTTTTTTCTCGTTTTGGCTGCTGCGGCAGATCCGCTTTCTTCTTTTTAAAAGAGAAAGGCCAAGCGGGAAGGGACAGTTTGCGAACAAAAGGTTACATAGAGAAGAAGGACGTCGGAACGGCGCACAAAGCGACGAATGGAAAAGGAGGCATGCAGGATGGGGAAAAGATGCATGAAAAAGGGGCTGCCGCTGCTGTTCGCGGTGCTGCTTCTGCTGCTGACGACGCTGCCGGCAGCCGCTTCGATTCCGCAGCGAAGCGGACTCGTGACGGACGAGGCCGGGTTGTTTACCGACAGCCAGATCCGGCAGATGGAGCAGGAACTTGGCAGCGGACCGTACAAAGTGTATGTGCTGACGGAGAGCGGTCTGGGCGAAAGCGACGCGGCCCGATTGTCGCAGCGGACGTACGAAAGGTGGGGGCTGAATCGGAATGAATTGCTGCTGCTGATCGTAACGAATCCCAATACGGTACATCTGGAGCTGAACAACACGGCGCTCGGCCGCGCGGATCGGATTATCGATCGGGCTTTCGTGCCGGCAGCGAATGAAGACGGACCGGCCGCGGGCGCGCTTGCCATCGGCGCTTACGTCAACGGAAACGGGGCATCATCCAACGGCTTGTCGTCGGACGGCGGACTGTTCGCCGGAGGCAGCTGGCTGTACGTCATTTTGGCGCTTGGCGTGCTCGGCGTGGCGCTGTACGTGCCGATTAGCATGTTCCGCGCCGCTTCCCGCGTGAAGAAGCGTGCGCAGGAGTTGAAAAACCGGCAGCAGGCCGCGTCCGCCAAAGTGGACGGGATCATGGTGTCGGAGCTGTTCCGCGAGGTGGAGATGGGCTTCGTGCAGGGGCAGACGCTCAAGGAAGCCGAAGCGATCAGCCGCGAAGCGGTCGATCTGCATCAAACGGGCGGCGAGCTGGCTTCGCGCCTTGAAGCTTTCCGCCCCGGCACGTTCGCGTCCGGCGCCCAGCGCAAACAGCTCGACGCGCTGAATAGCGAAGTGGAAGGCTGGGATAGCCGGATCGGGACGCTGCATGAGCGGTATGAGCAGGTATCCGCAAGCTTTGCCGAAGTGCGGCGCCGGGTAAGCGAAGGGCGCACTCTTGCGGCGGAGACGAAGAACAAGCTCGATCGGCTGCGCGGCGAAACGGGTTATCCGCTCGATGCGCTGCAGCGCGAATTCGACGCGGCGTCTGCGCTGCTGGAACGCGCGGACGGGCTGGACGAGTTCGACGTCATGCAGGCGGCCGCTCCGGCCGAGCAGGCGCTTGCAAGATTGGGCGAAATCGCGGAGCATGTCGACGCGCTGGGCGGCCTGGCGTCGGAAGCTGCGCAGTGGCCCGGCCGGATCGTGCAGGCCGAGCGCGAACTGCGTCCGGTCGTGGAACGCGAAGCGCTGATGCTGACCGAAGAAGACCCGTTTCGGGTGCTGAGCGAAGCGGGCGTGCAGACGCAGCGGCTGGACGGGCTGATCCGCGGCGGCGACGTGCCGGAAGCAAGAGCCTGCTCGGCCGGTATCGCCGCGCTGATTGCCGAAGCGGAAGATATCGTGCGCCGGCGCCTGGACAGCCGCTCTTCGTCGGCCCAATCGCTGCGGGACGCGGAGACGCTGCTGCGCGAGATCGAAGAGTTCGGTCCGCGTTACGAGAGCGAATGGAACGAACTGCGCGCAAGCTATGCCGAGTCGCATCTGGGCGAACAGCGCGCGCGGCAGGAAGAGATCGGCCAAGCCGAAGACGAGATTCGCCGGCTGCTGCCGGAGATCCGCTCCGCGCTCAATCCCCAGGTGCAGTATTACAAGGCGGCACGGGAGAAAAGCGACCGGGCGGACGAACTGGCGGCGCGCTCGCGGGAAGCCATGCGCGAAGCGCTGGGGTATGCCGATCAGCTGGCCGGACAGCGCCGTTCGGCGGAGCAGCGCCTGGAAGGGGCTCGCAGTGTTTTCCGTCAGGCGGGCGGGGCTTACCGGGCGATGAATATGCGGATGCCGGAGTACGACCGGGCGCTGCAAGCGGCGGAGACGGACAGCGAAGCCGCCGCTTCGGCGCTTGGGAGCGAGCCGGTCGACCTGCTGCGCGCGGAGCCGCTGCTTGCGGCGTACGAGCGCGGCGCGGCCGATTTTGCGGGGCATATCCGCGAACTTCAGCAGAAGCGCGACGAAGCGATGGCGCAGCTGGAGCGGCTGAACAGCGATTTCCTCGGCCGGGAGCCCGGTTATCGGATTCACCTGCAGACGCGTCCTTATGCCGCGCGGTACGGGGAATTCGAAGCCGAAGCCCGTCGGCTGATCGCGGCCGGCCGCTTCGACGAAGCGCTGGCGCAGGCGGCGTACGGACGCCAGGTGCTGGACGAAATGGAGCGCGACTACCGCCTGGCTGTCCAGCGCGCCAACAACAACCGCCGGGGAGGCGGGGGATTCGGCGGAGGCTTCGGAGGCGGATTCGGCGGCCCGGGCAATCGTCCGGGCGGCGGCCGTTCATCCGGAGGTTCGAGTTGGGGCGGCAGCGGCCGCTCCAGCGGTTCGTCTTCCTGGGGCAAAGGCGGAGGCAGCGGACGTTCGTCCGGTTCTTCCAAATGGTAAAAAGCCCGGATTCCGCGGGGGAGAAGCGAATCCGAAACATAAATGCGGCGCGTCCGAAAAATTTTGTGAGAATGTCTTGCCTTTTTGTGAAGTTTCATGATAAAATCAATCCGTTGTGTAATCTTGCGGTCCTCTGCGAATGATGAGGCGGAATTTATTTCCGAAGAAGACGTACGAACGCATGTGTGGAAGGAGGAAACAAACATGAATTTGCTTCAAACTCTTACTCAGGAACAACTGCGTACAGACATTCCAAGCTTCCGTCCTGGCGACACTTTGAAAGTGCACGTTAAGGTTATCGAGGGAACTCGCGAACGTATCCAGTTGTTTGAAGGTGTTGTGATTAAGCGCAAAGGTGGCGGCATTGCCGAAACTTTCACGGTTCGTAAGATCTCTTACGGCGTGGGCGTGGAAAGAACTTTCCCGATCAACTCGCCAAAACTCGACAAAATCGAAGTCGTGCGTTACGGTAAAGTCCGTCGTGCGAAACTGTACTACTTGCGCGATCTGCGCGGTAAAGCAGCCAGAATTAAAGAAGTTCGCCGTTAATTTTCTTTCGGGAAAACAAGCGGGCGAAAATGGGGAGCTTGGAAACAAGCTCCTTTCGTTTTATTCTCATAACGGTTAAGAATATGAGCATTTCTCAAAACCGGAAGGCCGCGAAGCTTTTTTTCACGGTCGGACGTTTTTGCAAAATGCTGATGTTCGGATATCACTCGTAAGGAGAGGGCAAGCTAATGGAAGAGAACGTGAACCATCCCGCGCAGAGCTCGGAAGACGCGCCTAAAAATCCGAAAAACAAAGTCAAAAGCGAGACCCTTGAATGGATTAAGGCGATCGCGATCGCGCTGGTACTCGTTTTTGTGATTCGCTGGCTGCTGTTCGCGCCTTACATGGTCGACGGAGAATCGATGCACCCGAATTTCCAGGACGGCGAACGCGTGATCGTCAACAAGATTTTGTACGATATCCGCGCCCCGCACAAAGACGAAGTCATCGTGTTCAAAGTGCCTTCCGAAGACAACAAGGAATTTATCAAGCGCGTCATCGCGCTGCCGGGAGATACGGTCAAGGTCGAAGGCGACGACGTTATGGTTAACGGCAAGCTGATCGAAGAACCTTATATCCAGGGCGTGCTCGACGAAGCCCACAACAACGGCGAGACGTACAACAACAATACCAATTTCCCGAACCCGAACTTCCCGGACGGAACCGTTCCCGCGGACCACGTGTTCGTAATGGGCGACAATCGTCCCAACAGCAAAGACAGCCGGATGATCGGGTACGTGCCGTTCAGCGACATTACCGGCCGCGCCGATCTGGTGTTCTGGCCGTTCAGCGATCTGCATATCGTCAATCATTAACCGCCGTTTGCCGCAAGAAGGCAAGCGGAGCATGACCGGCCGATGCGCGGGCAGTTGGCGCAAAGCCGTTAAGAGAGGTGACTCACCGTTATGACAATTCAATGGTTTCCCGGTCATATGACCCGGGCGCGCAGACAGATCGAAGCGAAGCTGAGCCTGATCGATCTTGCGATCGAACTGCTCGACGCACGCCTTCCGCTGTCCAGCCGCAACCCGATGATCGGCGACATTTTAAGAGACAAACCCCGTCTGATCCTGCTCAACAAGTCGGATCTGGCGGACCCCGAGATGACGAAGAAATGGATCGACTATTTCCGCAGCGAAGGCCATACGGCGATCGAGACCGATTCGTCGGGCGGCCGCGGCATGAAAGAAATTTCGATTCAGGCCAAAGCGCTGCTGCAGGAAAAGATCGATCGCCAGATTTCCAAAGGCATGAATCCCCGGGCCGTGCGCGCTTTGATCGTCGGCATTCCGAACGTGGGCAAGTCGACGCTGATCAACCGGCTGGCCGGCAAAAGCATCGCCGAAACCGGAGACCGTCCGGGCGTGACCAAAGGCCAACAGTGGATCAAGGTCGGCAAAGAAATGGAACTGCTCGATACGCCGGGCATTCTGTGGCCGAAGTTCGAAGATCAGAACGTCGGTATGAAGCTCGCGGTTACCGGAGCGATCAAGGAAGACGTGCTGAACGTGGAAGAGATTACGTTTTTCGCGGTCAAGTATTTTGCGGAGCATTACTGGCACCGGTTGTCCGAGCGCTTTGATCTCGGCGAACGTCCCGACGCGTTCGACGACGCGGACGAAATCGTGCGCATCATGGAAGTGGTCGGACGCAAACGCGGCTGCCTCATGAGCGGCGGCCGTGTCGATCTGCAAAAAGCGTCCATTTTGTTCCTGAGAGAACTGCGTGCCGGAAAAATGGGCCGCTTCTCGCTGGAAGAACCTTTCTAACAAACGCAAGGAAACGCGGGTGCGCGCAAGCGGCCAAGCAGCAGGAGCAACAAGCAAGCCGCCGCGCACACCGCGCGGGAGAAGATCGCTGAACGAGACGTATGGACCGCGCTTGACGGAAGCTTGCATGACGAGCAGCCGGAGCGGTGCATGAGCCGCGTTCCGCGATCTTTTTTTGCATGGACGGGCAGATCGGGAACGAGCCTCAACAGATCCGTAAAAATCGGTTAAAATAAAACAAAGAACGGGGGAACGCACAATGCCGAAAGAGAAAAAGGAAAAAGTGGAGATCGATCGCCTGCTGCTGGAAAAAGAATGGTGGACGGAAGGATACGAACGTATTGCCGGCGTCGACGAAGTCGGCCGGGGCTGCATGTTCGGCGACGTGGTCGCGGCCGCGGTCATTCTTCCGGCAGGACTCAAGATCGACGGGATCGACGATTCCAAAAAGCTGTCCGAGAAAAAACGCGACGAGCTGTACGACATCATTATGCAGGAAGCGGTCGCCGTCGGAGTGGGCCGAGTCGACGCGGAGACGATCGACCGGATCAATATCAGGCAGGCTTCGCGACTGGCGATGAAAATAGCCGTCGAAGCGCTGCCGGAGCAGGCGGACGCCCTGTTGGTCGATGCGGAGAACATTCAGGTGGAACTGCCGCAGCGCGCCATCATCAAAGGCGATTCGCTCAGCCAGAGCATCGGGGCGGCTTCGATCGTAGCCAAGGTGACGCGGGACCGGCTGTGCGCCGGAGAATGGGAACGCGATTATCCCGGTTACGGGATTGCCGTGCACAAAGGATACGGAACGGCCGTGCACCGCGAAAAGATTTTGGAGCTGGGTATCAGTCCGCTGCACCGGCACAGCTTTTTGGTCAAAATGAAAGCGGAATACGAGCAGCTGCGTTAGAAAAAGACGACGACAAACGTTACATTGCCGGTAGGCGGTTCTTATTGCCGGCGTCCTTTTGTCCGATATACCGGATAGAAGGTCTGGACTCGTGCGAGGCCAAGCCAAATTCAGGAAAGCGGGGTGAGCGGGATGAACATCGGTTCGTTATTCAAAAACATCATCGGAGACGCCAAGCCCGGCGAGATCAAGCAGGTGGACCTCAAAGCGGGGCAGGTCGTCCGGGGCGTCGTCCAATCGGTATCCGAAGACGGTAAAGAAGCGGTGCTCCAGATTCAGGGCGTCAAAGTGAACGCCAAGCTGGAAACGCCGCTGCAGGCGGGGCAGACGTCTTTTATGCAGGTGCAGCCTGCGGCGGAAGACGGCTCGATCGTGCTCAAGCCGGTTGCGGCTCCTCCGGGCGCCGCAGCCGGGGCGCAGTCGATGGAAGACACGCTGAAGCAGGTCGGACTGCCCGACAACAAGCCGAACCGCGAGTTGATCCGCATGATGCAGCAGGCCGATATTCCGGTCACCCGCGAGCAGACGACCGAAGTGCGCAATCTGCTTGCGCAAAAGCCGGCTGCGGTAGACGCGCAGCAGTGGGTACGCTCGATCGGCATTTTGCAGCAGCGCGGACTTCCCTTGACGCCGCAGAGCGTGGCCGGCATGCAGCAGGCCGTATTCGGCCCTCCGGCATCGGCGCTGCTGCAAAATCTGGAGCAGCATGTCGCGGCCGCGCTGTCGCAGCTTGGCGAAGCGTCGGGCGACGGAGCGGCCGGATCGGGCCGTCCGAACGTCGGCGCGCAGGCGGCGAACGCGGCCGCTTCGGCGGCTGCGCCAGCAGCGGGTAATGCTGCTCCTGCGGGTGGCAGCGGCGTGCCGGCGCCGAACGCGGGCAATGCGGGCGCCGCTTCCGCAGCGCCTCCGGCCGGCAGCCCGGCCAATCCGGCCGCTGCCGGAGCGGCGGCGCCGGCAGACGGCGAGCAGAGCCCGCCGCTTG
>NZ_VPFK02000017.1:0-130803 GCF_008634075.2 Saccharibacillus sp. WB 17
GGCCGGTGACGCGCAAGCCCCCGGCGTTCCGGCCGGCGCTGCCGAGCCGCGCGCTGGGGCGGCCCCGGGCGAAGCCGCCGACGCGGCCCGGCCGCTGCTTCAGCTGCGCGATTTCCGCGTGCTGCGCGGCGGCAAGACCGTCTGCGCGGCGGAATCGGCCGACGTCCGGCCCGGCGACCTGATCGCGCTGACCGGCCCGAACGGCGCCGGCAAAAGCTCGCTGCTGCTCGGGCTGATGGGCCTGCTGCCGCATGAAGGCTCGTGCGACTACGCGGGGGAACGCCCGTCCGGCCGCCGGGCGCTGCGGGAGACGGCGGCGCGGCACGCCGCCTTCGTGTTCCAGAACCCCGAGTTCCAGTTCGTGACGAACCGGGTGCTGGACGAAGTGTCCTTCACGCTGCGCAGCGAAGCGGCGGGGAGCGGCGCGGCCCGCGACAGCTGGCGCGCCCGCTGGTTCGGGCGAAGCCGCCGGCCGGACGGCGAAGCGGAAGCCGGCATTCTGCGCCGGGCTTCGGACTGCCTCGACGTTTTCGGGCTCGGCGATTATGCCGAGCGCCATCCGTACCTGCTGTCGCTCGGCCAGAAACGCCGGCTCAGCGTCGCTTCGGCCATCGTGTCGGACAAGCCGCTGCTGCTGCTCGACGAGCCGACGTTCGGCCAGGACGCGCGCAACGCGTTCGCGATTCTGGATCTGTGCGAGCGGCTGCGCGCTTCCGGCCATGCCGTGCTGATGATTACGCACGAGATGGAAATCGCCGATCGCCTCGCCACGCAAATCTGGCGGATCGAAGACGGCCGTCTGGCTTCGATCGAACAGACGGGCCGCTCCCGCACCGACGGGCTGCGGCTGTCGAAGGAGGGGCGTCCGTGAACGGATTTTTCGAACCGGCCCGCACGACGTGGCTGCACCGGGCCAACCCCGCGCTCAAGCTGCCGCTGTTTCTGCTGCTGTTCGCCTTAACGGTGCTGACGCACCGGATCGACGCTTCGTTTTATCTGGCCGTCGTGTTTCTGCTGCTGCTGTTCGCCGCTTCCGGCTATCCGGCCTGGAAAACGGCGCTGCTCGCTTCCGGCTTCGCGCTGGCGTTCGCTTCCGCTTCGCTGTCGATGATCCTGTTCGGCAAAGGCACCGAAATCTGGTGGTCGCTCGGCCCGATCTCGATCTCGCAGGAAAGCTTCTACCGCGGCCTGCATCTGGGCTTCCGCTCGATCGCGTTCGGCTGCCAGGGGCTGCTGTTCGTGCTGACGACCCGCTCGACCGACCTGTTCTACGCGCTGATGCAGCGGCTGAAGCTCAGCCCCAAATACGCCTACAGCTTCATGGCGTCGCTTCGCCTCATGCCGATGGCGCTGGAGGAGCTGCGCATCCGGCGCGACGCCCTGGCCGTACGCGGCACCGGAGGCGCCGGACGGGGCTTCGCGCCCGCGGCACTGCTGCGCCTGCCGGAGCTGTACGCGCTGCCGCTGCTGGCGCAGAGCATCCGGCGTGCCCAGCGTACCGCCGTCGCGATGGAAGTGAAGCGCTTCGATGCCGAGCGCCGCAGAACGTACTATTATGCGTCGCCGATTACGCGCAGCGATGCGGCCGTGTTCCTGCTGCTCGCCGGAGCGGCCGCCGCTGCGCTGCTGCTGGCGCAGCTGCTGCCGGTATTCGGGCTCGGCGACATGCGGACGAGCCCGTGAACGGGCTGCGTTCCGGGCTGTCGCAAAACCCTGCTGCTCCATTCGGAGCAGCAGGGTTTTGTTCGGGCTAGACCTACGCGTGCTGTCTGTGTTTTGCGTGCAGTCAGCCTTTACGTACTGTGAGCCTTGTGCATGCTATCGTCTTTTTGCATATTCTCGATCTTTTCGCATCTTCCATATCTACATGCATGCCCTCACCCCACACGTTCCCCACCCCACACGTTCCCCACCCCCGCGCAGCGAACCCTCATACCGCTATTTCCCGATTTTCCGCCTTTTTTGCAAACCAACGAATCCTCATGTTCTTATTCGCTTCCATTCTGTCGATTGAGGCTGATTTCGGACAAATAACGCTGCTACGATTCGTTGGTATGTAGTAAAAGCGTTTTTATCGCCGAATAGCGTGACCAGAGTTCGTTAGGTGAGGTCAACGCCGCGAATTTTTCCGAATGCCCAATCGTCTGCGGCTGCCTCACCAGAACGCGAGCCTTCTTTTTTTTGAATCCGCACAAAATCCGCTCTACCCCCGCAAAGGTTCCGCTCTTTTCCAACGTGCTTCGACCGACGTCCGTTTAAGCTGCGTTACCTCTAGCGGCCGCTTTCGGGCATTATTTAATACTTTCAATTTTTCAAGTATATGGTATCATCAGGACGGAAGGCCGACGTATTTGCGCAAGCTGCGTTCGTTCAATCGTTTGCACAAAAATTCGTTTGCGCTTCGTGCGTTTTATTGCGAAATTTCCCGGCAAATGGAGATTCCAAAATGCTCGCTCGGGTTAAACATGTTATATGTGGTTTTATACTGTCTCGCTGATTTGCGTTTCTTTTTTGCTATCCTGGCAAGTCGCAACCGCCCGTTCGGGCACCTACACATCTGCGGAGAATGCTCCGCCACGCGCACAGTCGTATATATTGCCGAGGAGGTTCGTCTGAATGAAGAAAAAAGAAATGATCGCCATGCTGCTGGCCGGCGGACAAGGCAAGAGATTGAAAGGCCTGACGAAGTCTTTGGCAAAGCCTGCCGTATACTTTGGAGGAACATACCGCATCATCGACTTCCCGCTTAGCAACTGCACGAATTCCGGTATCGACACTGTAGGCGTGCTGACCCAATACGAACCGCTCGTGCTGCATTCTTACATAGGGGTCGGAAGCGACTGGGACATGGATCGCAAAAACGGGGGCGTGTTCGTCCTGCCTCCTCACGAACGCGAAGACGGCAGCAGCTGGTACCGGGGAACGGCGGACGCCATCTCGCGGAACCTGAAGTTTATCGACCAATACGACCCGGAGCATCTGCTGGTCCTGTCGGGCGATCACGTGTACAAGATGGATTACACGAAGCTGCTCGACTACCATAAGGAAAAAGGCGCGGACTGCACCATTTCCGTCATTAACGTGACACTGGAAGAAGCGCCGAGCTTCGGCATGATCAATACCCACGAAGATTTGAAAATTTACGAATTCGACGAAAAACCGAAGCAGCCGAAAAGCACGCTGGCTTCGATGGGCGTCTACATTTTCAAATGGGACGTGCTGCGCAAGTACCTGACGGAAGACATCGACAAGCCGGATTCCGAATCCGCGCATGACTTCGGCAAAGACATCGTACCGAAGATGCTGGCCGACGACCTGTCGCTGTACGCGTATCCGTTCCAGGGCTACTGGCGCGACGTGGGCACGATCCCGAGCCTGTGGGAAGCGAACATGGACCTGCTCAACGACGATCCGGAACTGAACCTGAACGATCCGGAATGGCGCATCTACACGCGGAACCCGAACGAGCCCGCGCAGTATATCGCCCCGAACGCCAAGCTCAAGAACTGCATGGTTAACGAAGGCTGCACCGTCTACGGCGAAGTCGATCGTTCCGTCCTGTTCTACGGCGTCGAAGTCGGCGAAGGCAGCGTCATCACGGAATCGGTCATTATGCCGGAAGTGAAGATCGGCAAAAACGTGCGTATTCACCGTGCGATCGTCGATCAGGGCAAAGTGATCCCGGACAATACCGTGATCGGCGCCGACCGCGAAGACGACAGCGAAATTTTACTTATAAACGGCGACTCGCCCTATTGATCTGATAAAGATCAGCCGCGAGAGATTGTCGCCGTCAAACGGCGATTCACCTTATTGATCCGATTAGGATCAGAGGTGGGGCATTCATCGCCGTCAAACGGCGATTCACCCTACTGATCCGTTAGGATCATAGGTGGGGAATTCATCGCCGTAAACGGCGACTCGCCCTATTGATCTGATAAAGATCAGCCGCGAGAGATTGTCGCCGTCAAACGGCGATTCACCCTACTGATCCGTTAGGATCATAGGTGGGGAATTCATCGCCGTAAACGGCGACTCGCCTTACTGATCCAATAGGATCAGCCTGCGATAATTAGTCGACGTCAAACGGCGATTCACCCTACTGATCCGCTAGGATCATAGGTGGGGCATTCATCGCCGTAAACGGCGATTCGCCATATTGATCCAATGGGATCAGCCTGCGATAATTAGTCGCCGTCAAACGGCGATTCACCATACTGATCCGCTAGGATCATAGGTGGGGAATTCATCGCCGTACCGACTTTACCGAACGCCAACGGGCGATTACGCCATCTCGCGAACCGCACCGAGCACATAGCACGATTTTCGAACCACAGAAAGCAGAAAAGGGACGGTGGAACCATGAAACTCNCGCGGGCGTGCAGGATATTGCGCTGTTCGTACGGCGCAAATACCGCTCGCTGCTGGATCACCTCGGCGAAGGCGGACCGTGGGATCTCAACCGCAAACGCGGCGGATTGTTCATCCTGCCTCCGGACTGGCATGACCCGACCGACATTTCCGTCGGCGACCTGCAGCATATGCACAACAACCGCGACTTCTTCGCCCGCAGCACCGGCGAATACGTGGTACACTCGGGCAGCCAGCATTTGTCCAAAGTGGACTTCTGCGACCTCGCCGCCAAGCACAAAGCTTCGGGCGCGGACGTCACGGTCGTGTACAAGCACGTGGACCTGCTTGAGCCGGAACACGATGCCTGCTTCCGGGTAGAAGTGGGCGAAGACGGCTTCGTGAACGGCATCCACAACGAGAAGGGGCATCACAACCTCTACATCGAGCTGTTCATTATGGAAAAAGGCTTGTTCATGCAGCAGATGGAATACTGCATCGCGCATGGCGACAGCTACTTTTTCCGCGACGCCATCCTGCGCAATCCGGCCGGTCTCAAAATCGCGGGTTACGAGTATACCGGATACCACGCGGTCATCAACTCGATCGAAAGCTACCATAAGAACAGTCTCGAACTGCTCGATCAGGAAAAATACAAGCAGCTGTTCTCGCCGGATCAACCGGTGCAGACGAAGATCAAATATGAAGCGCCGACCAAGTACCTCGAAGGCGCCGACGTACGCAACTCCCTGGTCGCCAACGGCTGCCAGATCGCAGGCGAAGTCGACACGAGCATTTTGTTCCGCGGCGTCAAGGTGGAAAAGGGAGCCAAAGTCGTCAATTCGATCATCATGCAGAAGTGCGTGATCGAAGCGGGCGCGATCGTGGAGAACGTCATTCTCGACAAAGACGTGCTCGTTACCGAGAACCGCACGCTCGTCGGCGACTCGCGTAAACCGTTCGTCATCGCCAAGCGAAGCACGCTTTAACAAATATTTCAAAAATTCGGCATCGCCCGGCAAGAAACCCAGCTATAAAAAATCCGGGCGATTGACCGATAATAGTATCAAACCCACGGGTCTTCTGGGCCGCCTCCATGTTTGGAGCGCGGTGGTGGAAGGCTTTTTTGCATCTTGATCCACGCCTACTGGTACTTCGACAGCTGAGTCGTTACAGACAAAACCATACTTTATTTGTCCGTCGCCGGACGTGACCGGCCAGACGGGAAAGGGGCTCAACCCATGTTCACCGATAAAGAGAAATTCAAAATCGAGTTCAAGCAGAGGCTGATCGGCAACAGCGGCCGCCAAATGCACGAAGTGTCCGAGGACGACGTCTACGCCGCGCTCGGCAGCATGATCCGCGAACGGATCGGCCAGGATTGGGCCGCGACGAACCGCGCCTATACGGAACACGGCGAACGCCAGGTTTACTATTTTTCCATGGAGTTCCTAATGGGCCGCCTGCTTGGCAACAACCTGCTGAACCTGGGCGTGCTGGAACTGGTGCGCGAAGGCCTCGGCGAGCTGGGCTGGGATCTGGAAGACATCGAAGAATACGAAGCCGACGCGGGACTCGGTAACGGCGGGCTTGGCCGCTTGGCCGCCTGCTTCCTCGACTCGCTGGCTTCGCTCGGCTATTCCGGGCACGGCAACGGCATTCGTTACCGCTACGGCTTGTTCGAACAGAAGATCATCGACGGCCATCAGGTCGAACTGCCGGATTACTGGCTGCAAAAGGGCAACGTCTGGGAAGTGCGCCGCGGCGACAAAAAAGTCAACGTCCGCTTCTGGGGGAACGTCGAGAGCCATGAACAAAACGGCCGCCTCGTGTACGAGACCAAAAACGGCGAAGACGTCTGGGCGGTGCCTTACGACGTGCCGATCGTCGGCTACGAGAATTCCGCGGTCAACACGCTGCGTCTGTGGAGCGCCGAATCGGCTGCCGATCCGACGCGCGGCTTCGGAGGCAAAGACGGCAACTATTACAATTTCCTGGACTACAAGCGTTCGGTCGAGACCGTGTCCGAATTCCTCTACCCGGACGATTCCCAATACGAAGGCAAGCTGCTGCGCCTGAAGCAGGAATATTTCCTCTGTTCCGCCGGCCTGCAGAGCGTGCTGCGCACGTTCGACAAACTGCGTCTGCCGCATGACCGCCTGGCCGACAAAGTCGCGATCCATATCAACGACACGCATCCGACGCTGGTCATTCCGGAGCTGATGCGCATCCTGATGGACGAAAAAGGCTTCGGCTGGGAAGACGCCTGGAGCATCGTGACGCGCACGGTGTCGTACACAAACCATACGATTTTGAGCGAAGCGCTCGAAACGTGGCCGGAGCAGATGATCCGCGAACTGCTGCCGCGTGTCCATATGATCATCGAAGAACTGAACAAACGGTTCTGCGCCTCGCTGCTGGAGCAGTACCCGGGCGACCAGGAGCGCGTGTCGCGCATGGCGATCATCGAAGGCGGACAGATCAAGATGGCGCATCTGGCGATCCACGGCAGCCACAGCATCAACGGCGTGGCCGCGCTGCACACGGATATTCTCAAGAAGCGCGAAATGAAAGACTTTTACGAACTGTACCCGGAACGTTTCAACAACAAGACGAACGGCATCACGCACCGCCGCTGGCTGATGCACGCCAATCCGGAACTGGAGAACCTGCTGGAAGAGACGATCGGCTCCGCCTGGAAAAAGCAGCCCGATCAGCTGAACGAACTGCTCAAGCATACCGGCGACGCCGTCGTGCAGGAGAAGATTCGCAGCGTCAAGCGCAAAAACAAAGAGCGTCTGGCCGCGTATATCCATAAGAAGCACGGTGCGACCGTCAATCCGAATTCGATCTTCGACGTACAGGTCAAGCGGCTGCATGCGTACAAGCGCCAACTGCTGAACGCGCTGCATATTATGGATCTGTACAACCGGATCAAGGAGAATCCTGCGCTCGACCTGACGCCGCGCACGTTCATTTTTGGCGCCAAAGCGGCTCCGGGTTATTATATGGCCAAGCAGATTATCAAGCTGATCAACAATATCGCGGACACCGTCAACAACGATCCGCAGACCAAAGACCTGCTGAACGTATTTTTCCTGGAAAACTACTCGGTCTCGCTGGCCGAAAAAATCGTGCCGGCGGCCGACGTGAGCGAACAGATCTCCACCGCGGGCAAAGAAGCTTCGGGCACCGGCAACATGAAGTTTATGATGAACGGCGCGTTGACGATCGGCACGCTCGACGGCGCCAACGTCGAAATGTACGAATCGCTCGGCGACGAAGGCATGTACCTGTTCGGACTGCGGATCGAAGAAGTCGAGCAGTATTACCGCGAAGGCGGCTACTCGGCGCAGGGAATCTATAACAGCGACGGTCGTGTCAAAAAAGTGCTGGATCAGCTTATTCAGGGCCCGTTTTGCCAAAACGGCCAGAGCTTCGATTCGATCTACCATTCGCTGCTCAGCCACAACGACGAATACTTCGTCCTGCGGGATTTCGCGGACTACGCGCAGGCGCAGGAGCAGATCGGCATCGATTACCGGAACACGAAACTGTGGACGGAAAAAGCGATTCTCAATATCGCCAAATCCGGCCGTTTCGCCGGCGACCGCACGATCGGCGAATACGCGTCGGACATCTGGGGCATCAAGCCGGTCGGCGTCGGCAGCCGCTTGACCACGCGCTGATCCAATTTTTTTGCACAGCCGCTCACTCAATAGAAACGGAAGCCGCTCTTTTCGGAGAGCGGCTTTTTGCCATGATTTGGACAAAGAGGCGGCGATAAGCGCGCACGTTTGGAAATAACTTGCTTCTTGCGGCAGGAATTCGTACAAAGGCGCCGAATCCTATCTCTAACGCGTAAAAGCTTGCCGTTTCCCAGTCGTGGATCGAGTCCGGTTCGTTGTTCGATCATCCCGTTACCTGAACTTTTTGCAGAGGAGCGAGCCCCATGAAGATCAGATTCGCCCAACCTGAAGATGCCGCCGGCATTGCTCAGGTTCATGTCGACAGCTGGAAAACGACGTACAAAGGCATTATCGCGGACGCTTATCTGGATAAGCTGTCCATGGAAGAACACCGCACCCGGTGGGAGAAACGCCTGAGCCAACCGGAACCCGGAGAAGGCGTGCTGGTCGCCGAGAACGAACGCGGCCAGGTGTGCGGCTTTCTCGATTACGGCGTAGACCGCGAAACGGGCAGGGCGCAGGAAGCCGAGTTGTACGCCGTGTATCTGCTGCAGAGCGAACAGCGCAAAGGCATCGGCCGCGCCATGTTCGGGGTACTGCTGGAGGAGCTGCGCAAAAAAGGCTACCGTTCGCTCATGGTCTGGGTGCTGGAACAGAACCCGGCCGTTCGTTTTTACCAAAAGCTCGGCAGCGAGGAAATCGAACGCAAAGAGATCCTGATCGGGGAGCAGTCCTTTACCGAGATCGCTTTGCATTGGCGGGATATCGTTCAGCTCACGATCTGAAGGGAAGAGTGCGACTCCTCATGACTTTTCATCTTGATGCGCAAACGGTCTATATTTCGCTCATTTGCGGGCATATGCTTACCGTCGTTTTGCTGAGCGCCTATCGCCGAAGCGAGAGCCGGGATCGTTCGGTCTCGCTCTTTTTTACCGCCAAGCTGCTGCAGTCCGGAGCCTGGGCGTTGATGCTGCTCAAAGACCAGATCGGTCCGTTGGCCGTCCTCTCGCTGTCCAATACGCTGTTGTTTCTCGGAACGGCGCTCGAAGCCGCGGCGCTGCTGCGGCTCCAGGGAGCGCTGACGCCCCGGGCGAAACGGATTGGGGCCGCGGTCGTGCTGTCGGCCGTTTTGTCGTTCCATGCGGCTGTGCTGCTGTACAATACCGAATCCGTTCGCATCGTGATCGCTTCCGTGTTCTCGGCCGCGCTGATCGCGCCGCCGGCGCTTCGGCTGCTGGCCGTGCGGGATGCAACGGCGCTGCGCCGGCTGATGGGCTTCCTCTACGCTTTCGTTGCCGCCGCGCTGCTGATCCGGGCTTCGTCCGCCCTGCTGGGCGACGGAGCCGGAGCGCTGCTGTCCGCAAGCGTCAGCCGCAGCCTGTTCTCGCTCGCCGCCTACCTCACGATGATGCTGGCCAATACCGGCTTCGTGCTGCTGGCCAAGCAAAAAGCGGACGACGAGCTGCTGCGGCTGGCCAGCTTCGACGATCTGACCCAGATCTGGAATCGGCGCACTTTTCTGAACAAAGCGGGCGTCGTGCTGGATCAGCATGCCAAGCGGCGGGCGCCGGTGTCTTTTCTGCTGTTCGATATCGACGGCTTCAAACGGATCAACGATACGTACGGGCACGATATCGGCGACCGCGTGCTGCGGGAGATGAGCCATATCGTCTCGCGGCAGCTCGGGCCGGCGGACCTGTTCGGGCGCTATGGCGGCGACGAGTTCGCGATTTTGCTGCCGGGCTTCAATGAAGCCGAATCGACGCTGCTGGCCGAACGCATCCGCGCGGCGGTGACGGCGTCCGGCACGTATACGCTGAGTATCGGCGCGCTGACGTTCGTGCCCGAACACCGCTCCGAACTGGAGCGGGTGTACAAATGCTGCGACCTGGCGCTGTACGAAGCGAAAAAGCACGGCCGCAACCGGGTGCATCGCGCGGAAACCGAGTACGCCTCGAAGGAAATGCCGGATGCGCAGGCGCTGCACGTATGAAGCGGAATCCGCCAAAACGGAACTTGAAACAGGTATTCATATAATTTTCAGGAAATTTCGCAAAAAATGATGATTTTTCATCTTTGCCGTGCTAAGATACGTTTTGTTTCAATATGTCGGAATTTTCATTTCGGCATCCTGATGCCAAACGATCGAAGGAGGGCGAAGAGATGAAAACGAAAAACGGAGCCGCTGCAGCCAAACTTCCGCTGGAGCGCGAATTCAATCTGTTCCGTTTGACCTGGCCGATATTCCTGGAAGTGTTTCTGTTCATGTTGATGGGGATCACCGATACGATGATGTTGAGCGGCGTATCGGATGATGCGGTAGCGGCCGTCGGCGCGGCCAACCAGGTCATCTCGATCGCCATCCTTATTCTTGAAGTCGTGGGTAACGGCGCCGCTATCGTGATCGCGCAATATTTGGGAGCCCGCAACCATTACGAGGCTGCCAAGATTTCCGGCTTGTCGCTGACGCTCAATCTGATGCTGGGCCTGACCATGAGCGCGTTTTTCCTCGTGTTCGGCCATCATATGATGGTTGCCCTGAACCTGCACGGCGATATTCTCGCCTACGCCAAGTCGTATATGCATATCGTTGGCGGCGCGATTTTCCTGCAGGCGCTGATCAACATGCTGTCGGCCACCATCCGGACGTACGGACAGACGAAGCTGACCATGTTCGTGGCGCTCGGGATGAACATCCTGAGCGTGGCGGGCGGCTACGTCATGATCTTCGGCCACCTCGGCTTCCCCGCGATGGGCGTCGAAGGAGCCGCGATCTCCACGGTCATCAGCCGCGCCGTCGCGGCGGTCGTCCTGTTCTGGATGCTGTACCAGGTCATGGAAGTGCGTATCCAATTCAAGTTCTACATTAACCTGACGCGCGAATATATTATGAAAATTTTGCGGATCGGCGTGCCGTCCGCGCTGGAGCAAATTACGTACCAGTCGTGCCAGATGATCTTCTTCTTCTACGCGACGTTCCTCGGCGCCCAGGCGCTGGCCGCGCGCCAGTACGCGACGAACATCTCGATGTTCATCTATCTGTTCGCGGTCGCCGTGGCGATCGGAACAGGCATCATCGTCGGCCGCCTCGTCGGCGCGAACCGCAAGGAAGACGCCTACCATCAAGTGTGGAGCAGCGTCAAACGGGCGCTCGTCATCACCGTGATCGTCGATCTCGTCGTGATCCTGCTGCGTCATCCGCTTGTAGGCCTGTTTACCGACGACGCGGACATTATCCGCATGGCGACGCAGGTGCTCGTGCTGAGCATCGTGCTGGAGACGGCCCGGACGTTCAACATGATCGTCATCGGTTCGCTCCGCGCCGCCGGCGACGCCAAGTTCCCGGTCTACGTCGGACTCGTCTCGATGGTCGGCATCAGCCTTCCGCTCGGGTACGTACTCGTGTTCCAGATGAACATGGGCCTGCCCGGCATCTGGCTCGCGATCGCGGCCGACGAATGGATTCGGGTCGCCGTCATGTACATGCGCTGGAAGAGCCGGGTCTGGAAAAAGCATTCGCTGATCGAGCATCACGAATCGGAGCCGGGCGAGCACCGCGCGTCTTCTCCGGCTCCGTCGGCTTAAATCCGGCACGGCCCGTATAACGTTCAACAAGCACGCCTTATTCTTGGATCGAAGCTCGCTGCCTCCCGGCTTGAACGGCGGAGAAGCGGGCTTTTTTGCTTTTTCCTACCGAAAATGACGAAAGGACTAAAGCGTTTATCATTGAGAACTGTTATCATTAAAAAAGAACAACTTTATGAAAAAGGGCAAGGTTCGGCTGTGCGGGCGGCGGACAAGCGAAGGAGTGAAGCGGTTGAACATAGATGAATACACGGCGCTGTGGAACGAGATGCCGATTGTTGTCAAAGACGTGCGGCGGGTACGAACGGACGCGGCGCAGCCCCGGAACGTATACCGGATGCCGGCGAACGGCTTCCTGTACGTGACGGAAGGTTCGGCGCGTCTGCGCATCGATGCGGCCGAGTATCAGGCGGAAACTTTTCACGTGCTGCATGCGGGACGCGGGATGAAGCTGAGCGTCTTTCCGACGGACGCTTCCACGCAGCTCGAATATTATTTGATTTTGTATCGTCCGGAACCTTCGGGCGGGGGCAAGCGGCTGTCGCTGCCGGCCGGCCAATTTGCGGTGCAGTACGGGATGCGGGCCGCTTCTCCGCTGAGCTTGCGGCAGTACGCGGAGGAAATGAAGCAGGGCTGGGATTCCGGCGATGAACTGCGGCGTTACGGCGTGCGCGCGCTGTTCATGCAGTTCGTGTACGAAGTGCTTCGGCAGCTGCACGGCGGGGAAGGGTCTTCGTTTCTGGCCGACCCGGTGCAGCAGGCCGTGCGCTATATCGACGAGCATTACGACCGGCCGTTTACGATCGATTCGCTGGCCGGCATGCTGGGCTGCAGTCCCCGGCATTTGAATCGGCTGTTTCGCAAAAGCGGACTCGGCAGCAACCCGTCGGGATACCTGTTGAACGTACGGATGGAAAAAGCCCGGGAACTGCTGCTGCGGGAACAGTGGACGGTCGTCGAGATCGCGGCGCGCGTCGGGTACGAAGACGCGTACCATTTCAGCCGCGTGTTCAAAAAGCACGGCGGGTTGTCGCCTACCGCTTACCGCAAGCGCGAAGGCAGTCCGATTCCGCCATTCGGCTTGTCCGATTCTTCTATTGTACCTGCGTCTGCCGACCTTTATATTGATAATTATTCTCAAATAAAAGATAGCGACGGAGGGGTTGCGAACATGTCTGGTTATTCCGGAAAATCGGCAGTATGGATGCTGCTGCTCAGTCTTAGCCTGCTGCTTGCGGCGTGCTCGCCTCCGGCGGGAAGCGGCACTTCCGCTTCCGCCGGGACGGAACGGTCGAGCGAGCAGCCGGCGGTGTCCGCCGAAGGGACGCGTACGATCAAGCACGATATCGGATCGACCGATATTCAGGGCGTTCCGCAGCGCATCGTCGTGTTGGAACAAGGCTTCACCCAAACGGTCGCGGCGCTCGAAGTGAAACCGGTCGGCGTGGCCGACGATAACAAGCCGGAACGTTTTCCGCAGGACACGCTGGCTTATATCGAAGGTTATACGTCAGTCGGCACGCGCTCCGAACCGAATCTCGAAATCATTCGGACGCTGAAGCCCGATCTGATCATCGCCGATACGAGCCGGCATACGAACGTGTACGAAGAGCTGACAGCGATCGCGCCGACGATCGTGTTCGGCAACGATACGGCGAATTACGGGCAGATCCTAGCTTCGACGCGCTCGATCGGCCAAGCGATCGGCCGGGAAGCCGAAGTCGAGAAAATGCTGGCCGACCATGCGGCGGCGATGGACGATCTCAAATCGAATATCGAACCGGGGCAAAGCGTGCTGATCGTCGCGCCCGACGAAGAAGATGGCCAATCGTTCCAGGTGCGTACCGACTCCGCGTTCCATCCGTCGTTCCTGACGGAGGCCGGGCTGAACTACGCGCTGGAAGATGATACCCAAGTTAGCCAACTGATGACGACCGAGCAGCTGCTCGCGCTCGATCCGCAGCATCTGCTTATTCTGATCAACGAAGACGAAGGTTCGGTTCTGGAAGCCCAGCAGGCCAATCCGCTCTGGAATCAGCTGCAAGCGGTCGCCGGCGGACACGCCCACGAAGTGCAGCTTGCGACCTGGTCCAGGCAGCGCAGCATTCCGGCACTGAACGGGATTATGGATGAAGCGGCCGAACTGTTCTGATTCGTCGAGCTCCGATCCGGCGAATAACCGGGCGAGCGGGCGGCGGGCGCTGCCCGCTTTTGTGTTCGCCGCGGGGCTGCTGATCGTGCTGATGCTCGCTTCGCTCATGATCGGTCCCGCGCTGATTCCGCTGCGCTTGACGCTTTCTTACCTGACGGACTTTTCTGCGGCGACCCGGGAACATGTCATTCTGGACGTGCTGCGTGCACCGCGCATGCTGGCGGTGCTGCTGATCGGAGCGAGTCTCGGCACGGCCGGCTGCATCATGCAGGCGATTACCCGCAATCCGCTGGCTTCGCCCGGCGTATTCGGCATCAATGCGGGCGCGTCCTTCATAATCGTGTTCTGCACGATTGTCGTACCCGGCGCCGGCGGACTTGCGCTTGCGGGCGCCGGCTTTGTCGGCGCGCTGCTCACAGTAGGCCTCGTGCTGCTGATGGGCGCCGCGGTGCGCGGCGGGCAGGCCGACGTCAGGATGGCGCTGGTCGGTATCGTCATTCAGGCGCTGCTGTCTTCGTTTACGCAGGGGCTGCTGATCTTCAACGAAGAATCGGCGGCCAAGCTGCTGTTCTGGCTGGCGGGCTCGGCAGCCGGCATCCAGCGCGAAGAGGTGGCGATCCTGCTGCCTGTCGTGCTAGCCGGATTGTTCGCCGCAATGTTTCTCGGCCGTTCGTTGTCCTTGATCGGACTTGGCGAAGAGATGGCGCGCGGGCTCGGGCAGCGTATCTGGATCGTACGAACCGTCGGAACGCTGATCGTGGTGCTGCTGGCGGGCGTATCGGTCTCGATCGCGGGCCCGATCGGATTCGTCGGCTTGATCGTGCCGCATATTTGCCGCTACCTGATCGGCACCGATTACCGGCTGCTGCTGCCGTTCTCGGCTCTGGTCGGAGCCGTGCTGCTGACGGCCGCGGATGTCGGTTCCCGCTTTATCGATTTTCCGGCGGAGACGCCGGTCGGCCTCGTCACGGCGCTGATCGGCGCGCCTTACTTTATCGCGTTGGCTCGCCGAAGCCGGAGGTCCCCATGAACAAACATCGCCTCGTGTTGATCGTGCTGCCGCTGATCGTCGCGGCGCTTGCGCTTGTCGCGATTCGCGTCGGAGCGGCGGAACTTCGTTGGGCGGAGATCGCCGCCGCTTTCGCGGGCCGGGGAGACCCGGACCTGGCTTATATCGTCTGGAATTATCGTCTTCCGCGCATCCTGCTCGCGATTCTGGTCGGCGGAGCCTTGTCCGTGTCCGGGCTCGCTGCGCAGGCGATGCTGCGCAATCCGCTGGCGGCGCCCGATACGCTCGGCGTATCGTCCGGTGCCGCGCTGGGCGCGGTAGCAGCCGTGCTGCTGCTGCCGCCCGAATGGCAGTCGGTCTGGCTGACGTCGACGTCGGCGCTTGTCGGCGGCCTGCTCGGCGGAGCGCTGGTCTATGCGCTTGCGTACCGCGGCGGGATCGATCCCGTACGGCTGGCGTTGGTCGGCGTCGCGGTCAGCGCCTGCGGCGGCACGTTCGTGCAGCTGTTGGTGACGCGCGCTTCGGCCAATGCCAACACCGTGCTGCTGTGGCTGAACGGCTCGCTCTGGGGACGGACATGGGAGCAGGTGCTGCAGGCGGCGCCGGTCCTGCTGCTCGGCGTGCCCGTCATGGCGCTGCTTGGCCGCAAGCTCAACGTCATGGCGCTGGGAGACGACGCGTCACGCGGACTGGGCCTGCCGCTGGAACCTGTCCGGCTGTCGATTCTGGCTCTGGCAATCGTCCTGGCCGGCGGTTCGGTCGCCGCCGCCGGAACGATCGGGTTTGTCGGGCTGGTCGCTCCGCATATGGCCCGGCGCCTCGCGGGACGCGACCATCGCGTGCTGGTGCCCGTCGCCGCGATGCTCGGCGCCGCGCTCGTTCAGGCAGCCGATATTATCGGCCGCGTGCTCGCTCCGCCGGTCGAATTTCCGGCCGGGCTCGTAACTGCCGCGGTCGGCGCTCCATATTTCCTGTACCTGATCTGGACGGAGTACCGTCCGCGCCGGGTGACGCGGAATTCCCGCTAGCCGAAGCCGTTCTTCGTTTCTCGAAGAGCGGCTTTTTGGCGTGCGGCAGCTTCCGGCCAAAGTCCCTCCCAAAAGAAAAACCCGTCATAAAGAGACAAGCGCACTTTTGAAGTGTAATAACATTACGTATACCCGAACTTACATAGCGGTCGACGGGCAGGATTTTGGAAAGCGTTTGCGGATCGGCCGCTCGACGAACGAAGGGAGAGAACAAAATGAAGGTATGGGTCATTTGCGAAGATCGCTGGCATCCCGCGGACACGATCCGGCAGGGCTTGGCGCAGCTGGACGAGAACGAATTCCAATTTACGCTGACCGACCGCGCGGAAGAGTTCGATCCCGCGCGCCTGAGCGATTATCCGGTCGTGCTGGTGTGCCGTTCGAACAGCCAATCGGACGAGGAAAAAGCGTACTGGATGAACGAACACGTCCAGCAGGCGTTCGAGCATTACGTCGAGCGCGGCGGGGCACTGCTGGCCGTGCACGCGGGCACCGCCGGCTACGACAAGGAAGAAGGGCTGTTCCGCCGTCTGCTCGGCGGCGTGTTCACGCATCACCCCGAAGCGTGCGAAGTGACGATCCGGCCGGACAAGCAGCATCCGATTGCGACGGGCATCGAAGAATTCGCCGTGTACGACGAACACTATTTCATGGAATGGGAAGATCCCGTCGCGGACCTGATCATGACGACGGTGTCGGAGCACGGCGCCCAGCCGGGCGGCTGGACGCGCACTTACGGGCGCGGCCGAGTGGCCGTGCTGACGCCGGGACACGAGCTTGGCGTATGGACGCATCCGATGTATTTGCGCCTGCTGCGCAACGCGCTGTACTGGTGCGCCAAGCAGGCGCCGGCCGGGCAGTCGATCTAAGACCGCCCAAGCAGCAATCCAAGAGGAGGAAGAGAACATGGACAGAACCGCATGGATTTTGAATTTGCGCGAACCGTTCGGAGCGGCATTGGGACGGGAACTGGTATCCCGCGGTTGGAACGTGATCGGCGGTGACCCCGCGCCTTCCGAAGCAGGGGCGGAGCGCCAGCCCGGTACGGACAACGGAAACGGAACGCCGAACGGAACGCCGGGCGAATCGGCCGAGCAGCGAGCGACCGACGACGGCTGGGGCGGCGCGATCGCTCCCGCTTCCGAGGCGCCGGCTGTTCCGGGCAGCACGGCCGAAACTTCCGACGAAGCTGCTACTGAAGCTTCCGACGAAGCTTCTTCCAAGCCGCTGCGTAGCGGCTGGACGCACGGCTCGCATATCGGCGAGAACCGCGACATCCCGACCGGCACCGGTACGTCGGGACTGGACGATTTCGAAGGTTCGGTCGGCTTCGGGCCGGAGAGCAACGCCCGTCCG
Organism: Saccharibacillus sp. WB 17; assembly: GCF_008634075.2. NCBI lineage: Bacteria > Bacillati > Bacillota > Bacilli > Caryophanales > Paenibacillaceae > Saccharibacillus > Saccharibacillus sp. WB 17. The sequence continues at coordinate 17,170 of NZ_VPFK02000017.1, forward strand.
AAGCTTGGAGCCAGCGATCCGGCTTATGCCGAAGAAGGCGAGCGCCCCGCTCACGGAGCGGACCCGAACGCGTCGAACGCGGCCGGAGCTTTTGTTGCGGCGGAAACCGAGCCGCCTGCGGAGCGGGCGCCGGAAGCGGCGCACAAGCCGCAGTACGCCGAGCGGCCGCCTGGCGGAGCGGAGCGCGGCGCAGAAGCGGCGCCGCCGGCCGCTGCCGGAAGCGCGGCGGAGCCTTCCGCTGCGGCTGCGGACACCGCGCAGCGGCTGCCGGAGCACGGCCGGCTGCATGTCGTGCCGCTGGATGCGCGGCAGCCCGGCGCGCTGGACGAAGCGGCGCGCCTGACGGCCGAATTCTCGGGCCGCCTCGATCTGCTGGTGTTGAATGCGGGCGAGATCGCGCCCGGGGCTGCCGCTTCGCCGCAGTCGGGCCTGCCGCAGGGCGGCCCGGATGACGTTGTAGCCGGCGCTTCGCTGCCGGACAGCGGCGCCGAGGAGACGACGGACGGGCGTCTCGGGGATTACGAGACGTACGCGCTGACGCCGCTGCGCGCGGTCGAGCGGCTGCTGCCGCTGATGGAAGACGCAGACGGATTGAAGCGCATCTGCTTCGTCTCGTCGCGCGAAGGCAGCATCTCCGCAGGCGAGCATGCGGGGCCGATCGGCCGCGCCATGGCCCATACGGCGCTGCATATGCAGGCCCGCCTGCTGTTCAACGACCTGCGCCGGGATGGCTACACGTTCCGGCTGTACGATCCCGGCTTGATGCCGAAGCCTGTAGGCGCTTCGCATGCGGGCGAAGCTTCGGCGTCGGCGTCGAACGCGCCGATGACTTCGCTGCCGGCTTCGATCGCGGAAGCCGCGCGCTTTGCCGCCGGATTTTTCGCCAATCCGCATGCCAATGAAGACCGAATCGTACTGACGGGAAGCCGCGGCGAAGAATGGCCGTTCTGAGAGGAGCCGATAACAGATGAATGCACATAACGCCGTAATTACCGGCGCGGACCGGGGACTCGGATACGCGCTGGCCGAAGGACTGCTTGAACGCGGCTGGCGCGTATTCGCCGGCAGCTATTTGCCGCATTGGCCGCAGCTCGCCGAGCTGCGGGAACGTTACCCCGACCTATTGGTCATTCTGCCGCTCGACGTGTCTTCCGACGCTTCCCTGCAGGCCGCGGCGGCGGCCGTGGAAGAACGGACGCGCAGCATTGATCTCTTAATCAACAACGCGGGCGTCATTACGGACAAGAACGAAGATGCGATTCGTGTCCCGCAGGATTACGAAGAGATCATCCGCCTGTACCAGGTCAATTCGCTTGGACCCGTACGAACGAGCGAAGCTTTCCTGCCGCTGCTGGAACACGGCGAACTCAAGCGGCTGTGTTACGTTTCGTCCGAAGCGGGCAGCATCGGCAAAGCCGAGCGAACCGCCTGGTTCGCCTACTGCATGTCCAAAGCCGCGCTCAATCGCGGCATCCGCCACCTGTTCGGCCGCCTGCGCCCGGACGGCTATACGTTCCGGCTGTACCATCCCGGCTGGATGCGCACCTACATGTCCGGCGAACGCAACGCCGAAGCCGAACTGGAACCGTCCGAGTCGGCCGCGCCCGCGCTGGACTACTTCCTTGGCAGCACGCTGCCGTGGGACGATAAAGCGCACGCGATCGACGAAGACGAACTCGTCATGCGCGACTGGCAGGGGCGGGAGTGGCCCTGGTAGGGTGCGGAGAATGAAAAAGAAGCCGTACGCGTTGGCGGACGGCTTCTTTTTGCCAATGCGGACGGAAGATCCGAACATGCTAACGAACCCTGATCCCGCTATTTGCGCACCAGCTTGTTTTTGCGCCTACTAACGAATCGTCATCACGCTATTTGCTCCAAAATCGCTTAAATCGACCTAATTGCATTCAATAAGGATACGTCGATTCGTTAGATGACGAAAAACGCCGAATAAGAGCAAATAGCGATAGCAGGATTCGTTAGAACTTCGGGCAGCCGTGTCTGCCTTCGCTTGGGACTGGCGATCTGACGATTTAATGATCTGACGGTTTGACGATCGAACGATTTGATAATCGAAACTACGAAACAAACCCGACCCTCCATAGGGAGAGTCGGGTTTGTTTGCATGCTTACTGCCCATCTTGCTATCTGCTTTTCCGTTCCCGGCCCCGCCTATTCCCAGGAAGAAATCGTCGTCAGCTTCCCGGTAAGCGTGTAAGGTCCGAAGCCGGCCGGCAGAATGAAGTGGTCGCCTTTGGACAGTTCGTATTCGCCGGATTCGCTGTGCAGGGTGCCGGCGCCGTCCAGAATGCTTACGATCGTGTAGCGCTCGCGGGCGTCGAATGAGGCGCTGCCGTCGACTTCCCATTTTTGCACGGTGAAAAAGTCGTTCGAGACGAATTTGGTCACGGTCACGCCGTCGAGGCGATCGGTCTCGTACGCGCCGCCGGTGTAGGACTGGGGCACGGTGGTCACTTCGATCGCTTTTTCCAGATGCAGCTCGCGGCCCTGGCCGTTGGCGTCTGTGCGGTCATAGTCGTACACGCGGTACGTCGTATCGGAACTTTGCTGCGTTTCCAGCACGACGATGCCTTTGCCCAGCGCATGAATCGTACCGCTCGGCACGTAGAAGAAATCGCCCGGCTTCACTTCGATTTGCGTCAGCAGCTTTTCCCACTGGCCGGCTTCGATCATCGAACGCAGCTCTTCATGCGACTGCGCGTTATGGCCGTAGATGATCGACGAGCCCGGTTCGGCATCGACGATGTACCAGCATTCCGTTTTGCCCAGCTCGCCGTTCTCGAACTGCCGCGCGTACGCGTCGTCCGGGTGGACCTGAACCGACAGATCGTCGGAAGCGTCGAGGATTTTGGTCAGCAGCGGGAAAACGTCGGACTCCGAATCGCCGAACAGCTCCGGATGGTCGACCCACAGATCGCCCAGCTTCGTGCCCGCGTAAGGGCCGTTATGTACGACGCTCTGTCCGTTCTTGTGGCCCGACACCGCCCAGCATTCGCCGGTCTTGTCGTTGGGAATCTCGTAGCCGAACAGCGTGTTCAGCTTGGTTCCGCCCCAGATGCGTTCCTGGAAAACGGGCGTAAGAAAAATCGGTTCGTTCATGGGTTATACGCTCCTTTGGCTTGCGGATTTGAAAGTTGCGGATTTGGACATGGTGGATTCGAAGCGGGATTGCATGATACCTGCCGCCTTGTTATTACCCGTTCCGCAGCGTTAGTACGCCTGATGCACGAGCGAAGCCGCGCCGATCAGGCCGGCATTCTGGCTCAGTGCCGCGGGAACGATCTCCGTGCGGCGTCCGGCCGGGCTCAGCGCGTGTTCCGAGACGTACGACCGAATCGCGTCAAACAGCGGTTCGCCGATCTGCGACACGCCGCCGCCGATAACGAGCAGCTCGGGATCGAGCGTGTTGATCAGCGAGACGCAGCCCATGCCGAGGCGCCGGTAAGTGGTTTCGATCAGCTGCTTCATCGGTTCGTCGCCGCTCGCGGCCAGCTCGAACGCTTCCTTCGTGCCGACCGGACGGCCCAGCAGCTCCGACGCCTGGCGCGCGATAGCCGTGCCGGAAGCGATCTGTTCCCAGTAGCCTTCGGTGCCCGCCGCGCCCGGCTCCACCATGATGTAGCCGACGTCGCCCGCGTTGCCGGATGCGCCCGTGATCAGCCGTCCGTGCATGTAGATGCCCGCGCCGATACCCGTGCTCACCGTGATAAAAATAAAGTTGTCCGCATCCCGCGCCGCGCCCAGCCATTTCTCCGCCAGCGCCGCTGCCGTCGCGTCGTTCTGGAAATGGACCGGCCATGCGCCGAAATGCTTGCGCAGCTCCTCGACGACGCCAAATCCGTGCCAGGTGGGCAGGTTGGGCGGGCTGTCGAGCCGTCCGTGCTTGGCGTCGAGCGGTCCCGGCGCGCCGACTCCGATGCCTTTGACGTCGGACGGGCCGATATTTTGCTGCTCCAGCAGTTCGTTTACCGCGGCCGCCGTTTCTTCGATCAGCGCCGCCGGCGTTTTGTCCGGGTCCGTCTTGAGCGACTGCTGCGCCAATACGGTGCCTCTGTCGTCGACGAGCCCTACCGCTATTTTGGTGCCGCCGATATCGATTCCGATTGCGATCATGCGTATCTGCCTCCCATATGCGTTGGTTTAACTTGACAAAACTTGACGAAATTCATTTCTGTCAAGTAACATGAGACCAGCATAGCATATTTTCGAGTGCGGGAATAGCGTTTTCATCAGGAGGAATGAGAGATGGCCAGACCGAAAAAAATTTCCATGCAGAACATCGCGGACCGGCTGGGACTGTCCAAAAACGCGGTCTCTCTGGCTTTGTCGGGGAAAAAAGGCGTGAGCGAGACTGTCCGGCGTTCGGTTCTGGCTGCGGCGGAGGAGCTGGGCTACGAACCGCCCGCCGCTGCCGGCCGGGCGGATCGAGCAAGCCGAAACGTGTTGGTGCTGGTGCCGGAGCGCGTCGTCAGCTACGCGGACAACGAACACTTCCACTTTTTCCACGACATGCTGTGGATTCTGGAAGAAAGTATCCGCGCGCGCGGCTGCAACGCCGTCATCGCGCGGATCGACGCGCAGATGGAGAGCGGGCTGATCCTGCCCCGCCTGTACGACGACGTGGACCATATCGGCCTCATCCTGTTCGGAATCGTCGACAAGCCGTACGCTCGCCAGGTGTGGGAGACCGGCGCGCCGCTCGTTATGCTCGACTCGTATTACCGCGATCTGCCGTGCGCCGCGGCCGTCTCGGCCAATACGGAAGGCGCCGAAGCGGTCGTCCGCCGGCTGATTGAACGAGGCCATCGCCGAATCGGCTTTATCGGTCCGGCCAACCTGACGACGAGCCACGAAGAACGCTGGTTCGGCTACTGGCGGGCGATGCGAGAAGCCGGCCTGCCGATCGAAGAGTCGCATACGCTGCTGGAAGCCGGCGACTTCGACGAAGAGACGAACGAGCGCGAGATCGGCGAGTTTTTGGAGCGAATGGGGACTTGGCCGGACGTTCGGGAAGCGGAGGAAGCGGACGGGGCGGACGGGGCGAGTCTCTCCGCGGAGTCGGGAGGTGCGGAAGGTTCGGGCGGTTCGGGCGAGGTGAGCGGCTCGGAGAGGAGTCGGGTGTCGAGCGGCGCGGAACGGCGTCCGACCGCCTTTTTCTGCGGCAACGACCGGCTGGCTCTGCTGCTGATCCGCCGTTTGCGGGCACGCGGCATCGCCGTTCCGCAGGAAGTCGAGGTCGCCGGCTTCGACGGGCTTCAGCAGGCCGCGAGCCCGGAATCCGGCCTGTCCGTGACCGTCCGGGTCGACAAACGCAAAATGTGCAAAGCCGCCGTCGACCTGCTGCTGGGCGGATACGGGCACAGGCGCGAAGCGGTGCGCTGGACGGTCGACGGCCAGCTGCTGCCGGTGGACGAGGCGGAGATTCATTCGTAACAGGGTACGAATCGAACGCCTTTGGAACGCAGATTCGAACGCGCTCAACGCACTTGTGCATTGAGCGCGTTGGGCGTTCCTAGAAGCGGCTGTCCATTCATAAAGGGCACGAATGAACCGCCGTTGGAACGCAAATCTCAACTCGCTCAACGCACTTTTTATAAAAGATTTCTTCACTGGTATCAGAACTGCAACTAAATGACCCCGAGAAAGGTTTATATATAGAGGTAGGGTGTTTTTTTGCATCCCAACCGTATTTATATGAGGAGGACGTTTTTCTATGAAAAAAATATTGATCGCATCGCTGCTCGGTTCCGCTGTACTGGGGGCATCCGCCGCACAGGCCGCTCCGGCTACCACACCGGCTGCCGCAGCAAAACCGGCCGCTACCACTACGACGACCGCATCCGAACCGGCTGCCAAGATCTACGGCAACGACGGCATGGTTATGCCCAGCGCTTACCCGTTCTTTATCAAAAGCACGCTGTATGCCACGGCAGACGTGATCAAGCAGCTGGATATCGAAGGGCTGCAAGTCGCCTGGGACAACAAAACGAAAAGCTACACGTACACGCGCGGCGACCGCATGGTCAAAATCATGGCCGACAGCAACGTCGCATGGGTCAACGGCAAAGAAGTGAAGCTGGAAGGTTCGGCTACTTTCAAACGCGGCATGATGCGCGTGCCGGTCGGCATCATCGTGCGCGGCGTAGGCGAGTCGATCACTTGGGACAAAGCGACCCAAACGCTGTGGGTTGGCGATTCGAGCAAATAAAAATATTTAAGCCGGGTACGCTTGGACTGCCGCTTTCCTTGAAGCGGCAAGATTGAGCACGGCTTCCGGCTCCCAAACCGCTTTCGCATCCTGCCTACTGGCAGGGCGGAGCGGTTTTTTTGGTTTGGGTTGAGGTTGAGCGGCCGATCGAACGGACGGCCGAGTGAACGAGCCAATGAGTGATGGATCGAACGAGTGAACGAGCGGTCGAGCGGTCCAGTGGTCGAGCGGACGAACGAAACAACGAGCGGACGAGCCAACGATCTAACGAACGATCGAGCCAATGAGTGGACGAGCGATCGAACGAGCGATCCAACGAGCCAGCGAGCGGCGCAGCGCCATCGCAAGTGCGCAGTCCTTATTCGCCTGAATAACTGCGAGAGGACACTTATTTTGCCTGAATCGGCTCGAATTCGGCAAATAACGTCGTGAGAGCAGTTATTTCGGCTCTCACGGCCGCCTGCGAGCGAATACCGGGCAAATAAGTGTCCTCTGGCACTTATTTGCCCGGCCGGCGGCCGGCAAAGCGGAATAAGTGCAGATCCGCACTTATTTCCGCTATTTCCACGACAGACGGCCTGCAGGCGGCCTAATACGACCTATAGAGTGCCCGCGCAAAGTCTGCGTAACTCAAAAAAGCGCCCGATGTTCTTCCCCCGTGAACAGGGAAAGAACATCGGGCGCTTCTGCGGAGTGCGGGCGGCTGCGCAGCCGGGGCCGAAGCTTCTATTCGGCTTCATACTGCCTCGAAGCTCCCGCAGCCTCGCGGCCACTCAGCCGCCTAATCCCCCGCAGCTCCCGCAGCCTCGCAGCCCCGCAGCCGCCTAGTCCCCCTCAGCCCCCTCAGTCCCCCGAAGCCTCCAGCCGCGGGGCGGCGACGTCGAGCTTCAGCAGCGGTTGGCCGGACTCGACGGCTCCGCTGCGCACGCCGGCGATGCCGGCGTATTGTTTGGTGTTGGTCACGATCATCGGCGTGGTCAGGTCGTAGCCGGCTGCGCGGATCGCGCTCATGTCGAACGTGAGCAGCGGCTGGCCGGCCGTTACGGCCTGGCCTTCTTCGACGAGTACGGCGAAGTGGCGGCCTTTGAGACGGACGGTGTTCAGTCCGACGTGGATCAGCAGTTCCGCGCCGTCGGCGGTCTGCATGCCGATCGCGTGCTTGGTGACGGCGAGCGAGTTCACGATGCCGTCCGCCGGAGCGGTGACGATGCCCGCAGTCGGCATGACCGCGATGCCTTTGCCCATGTATTCGCCGGCGAACGTGACGTCTTCGACGTCGGCGAGCGCTTTGACCGTGCCGGTCAGCGGGCTGAGCAGCTCGGTATCGCGCAGTTCGGCGATGACCGGCTGCGGAACGGCCGCAGCCGAAGCGGCCGAAGCAGCGGGCGTTGGCGCCGCAGCTGCGTCCGCAGAGGCATCCGCCGATGCCGTCGCAGCCACAGACTGCACCACAGACTGCGGCTCGCTGCCGGCCGAAGCCGGCGAAGCGACGTCTTCGAAGCCGATCAGGAACGTCACGACGGTGGCCGTGATGAAGGCCAGGCCGATGCCGACGAGGCCGTAGGCGAACGTCGGGCCGATCATGGCCGGAATGCCCGGCAGGCCGACGCTGCCGGCCATCGTGTAGATCTTGACGTGGAACAGTCCGTAGACGGCGCCGCCTGCCGCGCCGCCGATCAGGGCGGAGACGAACGGCTTTTTGAGGCGCATGTTAACGCCGTACATGGCCGGTTCGGTAATACCCATCATGGCCGAGAAGCTGGTCGACAGGGCAAGCGACTTGAACTGTACGTTGCGCGAGCGCAGGAAGACGCCGAATGCGGCGCCGGCCTGCCCGAGGTTCGCCACGAACATGATCGGCAGGATGTAATCGAAGCCCTGCTCCGCGATCGCGAGAATGGCGATCGGGACGAGTGCCCAGTGCATGCCGGTCATGATGATCAGCGACATGGTGCCGCCGAGCAGGATGCCGCCGAAGATGCCGGTGTTATCGAGCAGGTACGTGATGCCGCCCGACAGCCCGTCGCCGATCAGGCTGCCCAGCGGGCCGATCGCGATCAGCGTGGCCGGCGCGATGACGAGCAGGGTGAGCATCGGAACGAGCAGCACTTTGAGCGCGCTCGGAATGACTTTGTTGAACAGCTTCTCGACGTAGGAAGACACCCAGACGGCGAGCAGGATCGGAATGACCGACGAGGAATACGCGACGGAGGTCACGGGCAGTCCGAGGAAGCTGACCGCCGTTCCGCCGCCGAGCAGGGCGGTCAGTTCCGGGTGCAGAATCGCCGCCGCGATGGCGGCCGCGATAAAGGCGCTGCTGCCGAACTTGCGCGCCGCGCTGAACGCGATCAGAATCGGCAGGAAGTAGAACGTGCCGTCGCCGATCGCTTTCAGGATTAGATAGGTGCTGCTATCCTGCGCCATCCAGCCGAATACGTCGGAGACGGACAGCAGCGCCTTGATCATGCCCGCGCCGGCAAGCGCCGGAAGCAGCGGAGTGAAGATGCCGGAGATGATGTCCAGCAGCGCGGAGAACGGATTTTTTTTCGTTTGCGGGGCGTCTTCGCCGCCGGCCGGGGCGGAACCTCCGCCGAACGACGCGCGTTTGTTGATTTCTGCGTAGACGTTCGGCACGTCGTTGCCGATGATGACCTGGAACTGGGAACCGGCGATATTGGTGCCCATCACGCCCGGCGTGTTTTCCAGCGCGGACCGGTCGGCTTTGGTATTGTCTTTGAGGTCGAAGCGCAGGCGGGTCATGCAGTGCGTCATCGTGTTGACGTTTGCGGCGCCGCCGATTTTTTCCAGGACGGCCTTCGCGGTCTGTTCGTGCTTGCTCATATGCGGTCTTCCTTTCCATCGTGCAAAATGGGGACGGGCGAAACGGCGGACAAGACGAAAAACCCGGGCGTTCGAACCGACGCGCACGGCAAAACCGGCGTCGATTCGGAAACGGCCCGGGTTTTGCCTTTGCAGTAACAATCCCGAGTGCTGATTATGAAAATAAAGGGTGGCGGAAGCTCACGCGGCGAGCGTCGGCCCGGTCTGGTCAGGCTTTGGCGATCCGGTCGATATGGATAGTCAGGTACAGCATTTCTTCCTTGTTCAACCGGTAGTCGTAATGTTCGGCGATATAAGCTTCGATCCGTTCCGTGCAGGGATAAGCTTCCGGACAGTTTTCCTTGACGATCTCGTACAGGCTGTCGTAGTTGTTGCCGGAATGGTCGCCGCTGATCAGCCGCTGCGCGAAAAATTTCAAATGCGTCACGAAGCGGTAATAGCTGATCGAATCGACGTCGTATTCCAGATCGAAATGCGTGCGCACCAGATCGAGAATGTCCTGCATAATCTTCGTGATATTCATCAGGACAGGCATTTCTTCGCCGAGCTGCGCGTTGACGAGATGCATCGCGATAAACGCCGCTTCGTCGTCGGGCAGTTCCACTCCGATCCGTTCCTTGATCAGTTTGAGCGCGGAACGCCCGACCTGGTATTCGGCTTTGTACAGGCTTTTGACCTCAAGCAGCAGACCGTTCTTGATCTCCAGCCCGCGCCGCTGGCGCTCCACCGCGAAGTGGATATGGTCCGTCAGCGAGAGATAGATCGAATCCCCGAACTCCTTGTCCAGCATGAGGGCGGCCAGTTTGCGGATCTCCTCGGTCAGCTGAACGTATTCCATCGGAATCTGTTCCAACAGTTCCTTGAGTTTGCGGGACGAATCGTTGCTTTCCGGACGAAACACCTTCTCGATCTTGTCCGCGTCGACCTCGTCTCCCGGCTTTTTTTGAAAAGCGAGCCCCCGGCCCATCACGACGATCTCGATCTCGCTGCCGTCCAGCGACGTAATGACGTTGTTGTTGAGCACCCTCAGGATTTGCATTGCGTTCACCTCTTGTTCATCGAAGCTGCTTCATGCGGGATTGCGTCACCGTGCACAGTGGATAAAAAAAGGCAAAACCCAAAACACGTTAGGCACATGTTTTGGGTTTTGCCTTTTCAGTAACAATCCCTCAACCACAATAACACCGTTTTAAACCGTTTGCAACAACAAAAGCGTACGCTTTCACGACAGGAATCCGGTCAAAAAGAAAAAAAGGCCGATCCGGCTGCCCGGAACGGCCGTACACAAACGACGAAAACAAAAGGCGTACCGAAAAGCCGCGTCAAAAGACAGCCGTTCGCCCGCCGGAGCTAACGGAATCCTGCCCGTCAAGCCGCCGTGCCGTGCGCTTCTCCCGGCACGGCGCGTCTGCGCCCGGCGATCGCCCGAAGCATCAGCGCAAGCTTGAGCCCGCCGGTCACAAAGAGCATCCACGGCAGCAGTACAAGTCCCCAGCCGATGCCCGGCGCCCACGTCAGTGCGACGTCCCAAGGAGCGAGGCCGGCCAGCACATGCAGCGTCAGCAGCGGAAACGCGACGTTGCACACCAGCAGCAAAGCCGAGTTCCAGGCGATTTTCCAGCCGGTCGGCCGAAACGCTTTTCTCCAGCGGAACAAACTGCGCACCGAACCCGCAAACAGCAGCGCGATCGCCAGCACGATTCCGTCCGCGATGCCGTACAATTTGACGAAGTCCGGCAGGCTGTCGAGCGAAGGCGCGCGTCCGTGCAGGATATCGTCGATGCCGGGAATAAGGCCGGAGTAGCCGACGACGAGCGGGTCGACCGAGTTCGCGAGTACGAAGATGCCGTAACCGTCGCGGATGCGCATTTCCGAATAGGTATTTTCCGTCGTGCCGTTATGCCCGGCCGAATCGCCGGTCAGCACCCAGCCCATGCCGTAAAAGGAGCCGTCGTGCATATCCGCGGACGGCTGCCGCATGAGCTCCGTATTTTCGGCGGACAAAAGGCGTTCCTCGCCCGCGGAACCGTCGTTCATCTGCATGAGCAGATACTTCGACATGTCTTCCGTGGTGGAGACGAGATAACCGGACGGCACGGTGCCGGAATGGTCGGCCAGGCGGGTAGGTACGGTCAAGCCGAACAAAAACTGGTGGCCGGACGGCGGCCGCAGCCCGGAGCGTTCGGTCCATGCCGTGCGCGCCCGTTCCGGCGACGGGAAGCTGTTGTCCATGCCGAGCGGATCGAAGATGCGCCGCTGAACATAGTCTTCGTACGACAGGCCGGATACCCGTTCGACGATCGCGCCGAGAATATTGTAGTTCAGGTTGGAGTATTGATAACCGACTCCGGCAGGCTGCGTCTGCGAGACTTTCCGCAGGTCCGCGACGTGATGTTCGAGCGTTCCGGTTCCTCTGGACAAAAAAGCGACGCCGTCGTAGGTGGACAATCCGCTGCTCTGGTGCAGCAGGTCGGACACTGTAATGTCGGCGGAGCGCGCCGGATCGGCCAGCGAGAATTCCGGCATATAGTCGGTCACCGGCGCGTCCAGCGCGATTTCGCCCCGTTCGACGAGCTGCATGACCGCAAGCGCGGTAAACGATTTGGTCGTCGAACCGATCGCGAGCGGCGTCTGCGCCGTCATCGGGCCGGCGCCGGGACCGGCGCTGCCGTAGCCCTGCGCGTACAGGATTCGGTCGCCCCGGACGATGCCGACGGCCAGGCCGGGGATATGCAGGCGCTGCATGGCGGCTTGGGCGTAGGCATCGATTTGTGCCGAAGTCCAGCTTCGCGCCGAAGACACGGGCGGAGCGTCGGGGGCGGCTGCGGAGACGGGCGGGACGGCCGAGAAGGCGGCGGAAGAAGACAGCAGCAGTGCGGCCAGAGCGAGTTTGAACGTTTGGATCTTTTTCATCGGTAAAGTTCCTTTCGCGGATCGAAGTTTGCCTGTAACGGATCGGACGAAGCGGTTCCGTGCGGAGCGGACACCGGATTCGCAATCTTTTCCCAGTCTACCGGATCGCGAAGCGAAGCAAATCGGGCGGCGGATTGAAGCGGTGGTCGGTCTTGAGGGAACCTGCAGCCTGGACCTGGGGCGGGGGAACGCGACGTATCGGGCGAACTTTTGCGAAGGTTCAAGCGTCTATACGAATGAAGACAGCGTTCCGCGCGAATAGGGACAGAGTCGGACAGATTCAAGGCAAGGAGGAGAACAGATTGGACTTTTCATTCGGATTCACTTTTTTCGGCGTGTTTTTGTGGATCGTATTTACCGTAATTACGCTGCTGGTCTGGTATTTGCTGATCAAAGCGGCGGTTGGCAATTCGAAGATCACGACCGAAGTCTACGCGCTGCGCAACGACCTGAACGAGTTGGAGCGCCGCCAGACAGAACGGTTTGCCGTGCTGGACACTCATATGCAGGAACAAAATAAACTGCTGCGCGAGCAGAACGAACTGCTGCGCCGAGGCGGGAGCTGACCGGCAGCCCGGCGATTGCCGGGCAGGCAGGCGAGCCAAACCTTCGGAAGCGCTGACGCTTCCGAAGGTTTTTTGGCCGTCCGGCCGAAAATGAAGGCGCCGGGGCCTATTCCGGGTACATACATAGAAACGGACGCGCCGTCCGAATCCGGTATTCGAGGAGGAAAATCTCATGTTTCTGCTGATCGGAGTGTTTTTGCTGCTGTGTCCGCTGGTGATTGCCCGTCCCGACCGTATTCTGCACCCGGTGCGCGATCCCGCCGGAGGCGATCTGTACGAACCGGCGAATTTTAAATCCCAGGCTTTTCGGGCGCTCGGCCTGCTGCTGCTGTTGGTCTCGCTGTCGCTCGGCGTCATGCTGATGCTGTCGGGAAGCTGACTGCCGGTACCGGGACAGACGCCCGGCCGAATAGGCAGAGAACGGGACGTTTCCCGCGGGAAGCGTCTTTTTTGCGGCGGCTTCGGACAAGAAGGCGGCAAGTTTGATAAATAGCGTCTATTCAGGCACACTGGATAGACGAACGAAAGAGGTCGGCCCGCAACGATCGGGCAGGCACGAGGAGGAGACGGAAATGAACGGACAATGGACGATCGACAACATGCCGGATATGAACGGGAAACGGGTCTTGATTACGGGGGGAAGCGGCGGCCTCGGGCTGGAAACGGCTTACGGGTTTGCGCAAAAAGGCGCGGAAATCGTGCTGGCCGTACGCAATATGGAAAAAGGACGGCAGGCCGCCGACGGGCTGCTCGAAAAGTTTCCGCAGGCAAGCGTCGAGGTCATGCGGCTTGATCTGGCGGATCTGTCGAGCATCGAGGCGTTCGCGGCGGGCTTTATCGGCAAATACGACGCGCTGCACGTGCTCGTGAACAACGCGGGCGTCATGATTCCTCCGTACGGCAAAACGAAAGACGGCTTCGAGCTGCAGTTCGGCAGCAATCACCTGGGCCATTTCGCGCTGACGGGCCGCCTGCTGCCGCTGCTGCTGCGCACGACGGGCGCACGCGTCGTAACGCTGAGCAGCATCGCGGCCAAAAGCGGCTACATCTACTTCAACAACCTGGACGGCCGCCTCGGCTACAGCGCGATGAAGTTCTACGGCCAGAGCAAACTGGCGAACCTGCTGTTCGCCCGCGAGCTGCAAAAGCGGCTGTCGGCCGTCGGCGCCAACACGATCAGCGTCGCCTGCCATCCGGGCGTCTCGAATACGAACCTGATCTCCCGTGGTTCGGGCAAGCAGGCCGGCCGCGCCGTGTCGTTCATCTGGGGCTTGATGAGCCAGTCCGCGGCGATGGGCGCGCTGCCGACACTGTACGCTTCGACCGAGAACCTGTACGGCGGCGAATATATCGGCCCGACCGGCAAAGGCGGCCGCAAAGGCTACCCGGGCTTCGATCTGTCCGTCGATCACAAAATGAACGAAGACACGATGGCGAAGCTGTGGCGCGCGTCCGAAGAACTGACCGGCGTAACCTACGATTTCAGCCGGGCCGAGAACGAAGAATGGGCGCGTCTGAACATTCGGATGTAGTTCGCGGGTAAGGATGCGTGCGGGTGTGAAGAACTCGGCCGGTAAAAAGGCAAGCGCTTGTCTGACCGGGGCAAACTTTTCTCTGGCCGAACTTGCCCGTATGTTTCAGTCGATCGCAAAGGTTTGCAGTCCGCTCAGGTCCGATTCTCCTACCGGAGAGTCGGGCTTTTTGGGCTTGTCCGGGCCTATGCCTGACCTGCTTGCGGTCGGCAGGCTCTATTTTCTCCATGCGTCCGGTATGTTTCGACGGTTGAGTCCGTTCGCTTCATAACCTCGGTGACTTTCGCCCCGCCCCCGCCGCCATTTGCCCTGCCTCCGCCGCTTTTCGCCTCGCCTTTGCCACCTTTCGACCCGCCCCCGCCGCCTAACGAATCCTTGTATCGTTATTTGCGCCTATTCGGCTTTTTTAACAATCTAACGAATCCTCCTATCCTTATTGGCTTCGATCCGGTCGATTTGCGCCGATTTGCAGCGAATAGCGTGCTGACGATTCGTTAGAATGCGAAAAATCGGGTTAAAGCGCAAATAGCGTGATGACGATTCGTTAAAGCGCGTTAGAGCGGTCAAAAAAACGTGAGCGGGCGATAAAGCGGCGTTTGAGGCTGGGCGGTATGCCCATTCGTCCGGAGTTGATCTTTCTCACATTTTTTCGGCTGCCGGCGTGGTACGTTAAAGAATGGCGGTTTTGCAAAAAAAACGAAAAGAAGGTTGGCGCAATGGGCAGGATCAAAGGGCGGGGCAGGTTCGAAGGGTACGGAAAAAGCGAGTTGAAGCGCGATCTGATCGCGGGCTGCATCGTCGGGATCATCGCGATTCCGCTCGGGATGGCGTTCGCGATCGCTTCGGGGGTCAAGCCGGAGACCGGCATCTATACGACGATCATAGCGGGAATCCTGATCTCCCTGCTGGGCGGTTCGAAGTTTCAGATCGGCGGGCCGACGGGGGCTTTTATCCCGATTCTGCTCGCGATCGTGCTGCAATACGGCTATGACAAGCTGCTGGCGGCGGGATTCATGGCCGGTGTCCTGCTCGTGCTGATGGGCGTGTTCAGGCTCGGCACGCTGATCGCGTTTATGCCGCGTCCGGTCACGGTCGGATTCACGGCGGGCATCGCCGTGACGATTTTTGCCGGGCAGATCGGCAATTTTCTCGGCCTGACCGGACTGGAGCGTCACGAGAGCTTCCTGCTGAATATGCGGGAACTTGCGCTGCACGCCGGCACGCTGAACGGATACGCGATCGTCGTGGCGGGCATCTGCCTGGGCTCGCTGCTGCTGATGCCACGGCTGCTGCCGAAAGTTCCGGCGTCTCTCGTCGGTCTGATCCTGTCCACGTTCGTCGCCGTGCTGCTGCTGGACGGGCGGGTCGCGACGATCGGCTCGGCCTACGGCGAGATCCCGGCTTCGCTGCCGTCTTTTCGCTTCCCCGACTTGTCGGGGGACACGCTGAAGCTGATGATCGGGCCCGCGATCGTGATCGCGCTGCTGGGCGGCGTCGAATCGCTGCTCTCCGCGGTCGTCGCGGACGGCATGGGCGGTTCGAAGCATGACAGCCGCCGCGAACTGATCGGGCAGGGCATTGCGAACATGGTGGTGCCGCTGTTCGGAGGCATTCCGGCGACGGGCGCTATCGCCCGCACCGCGACGAACATCAAGAGCGGCGCGGCGTCGCCGCTGTCCGGCATCGTGCACGGCCTCGTCGTGCTGCTCGTGCTCGTGCTGCTCGCGCCGTACGCGTCGGCGATTCCGCTTGCCGCGATGGCGCCGATCCTCATGGTCGTCGCCTGGAACATGAGCGAACGCCGGGCGTTCGCCAAGCTGCTCCGGCTGCGCAGCGGCGATTCGCTCGTGCTCGTCGTCACGTTCCTGCTGACGGTGTTCGCGACGCTGACGACGGCTGTCGGAGTCGGCCTGGCGCTGGCCGTGCTGCTGTTCGTCAAGAACATGGCCGGCGAGCAGCGGCTCGACCGGGCGCTGCCCGGCGACGACGGCGGCGTCCGCGGCAAAGTCCAAGCCGATCCGGCAGCCGCGGAGCGAAGCTGCCCGCAGCTGAACGTATTCAGCCTGCGGGGCGCGCTGTTCTTCGGCACGCGCGATCCGTTCGGCACGCCGGCCTTCGCGGCGTCCCGCGATCTATCCGGCACGCTGCTGCTGCGCATGGGCGGCGTGCCGCTGATCGACGCCTCCGGCGAGGCGGCGCTGCACGGCCTGCTCAAGAGCGTCCGCGCGTCGGGCGGCACGCTGATGCTCGCCGGGCTGCGGCCCGGCCCGCGGCAGCTGCTTGCGCGTACGGGCCTGCTCGCAGAGCTTGGCGAAGAGAATGAGTTCGCCCGCACCGGCGCAGCGATCGACGCGGCGCTTGCGCGTCGGGCGCACGCGGAGCGCTGCGACGGCTGCGCCAGCTGCGCGGCGGACCTGCTTGAGTGCGCCGGACAAGGCGTGTCCGGTGAAGAGAACGCTTGCTGAACGCGCGCTGCCGCGTTCCTTAATTCTAGCGGCCGGGACGATTGAGCCGCCGTCGCAGTTCCCGTAACGTCAAAAAAGCTTCCGGTCCCTGGGGACCGGAAGCTTTTTTTGGAGAGGCAACCGGGAATCGTGCTCCCGGCCGCCTGACCATTCAATCATTCATTCGCTCATTCATTCAATCGATCAAGTCCGCTTGTCGGAGCAGGCGCTGCGCGAGCGCCGCCGTCTCGGCCCGGCTCATCGTGGCGGCCGGGTTAAGCTTGCCGCCGCTGCCCTGAACGAGTCCCGCGGACAATACGTTGCGCACGGACTCCAGCGCCCAACGGCCGACCCGGTCGGCATCGCTGTAAGCTTCGAGCGAAGTGCCGCCGGCCGAAGAAACCGGCTTGGCGATTTGCATCGCGCGAGCCAGAATCGCGAACGCTTCCTGGCGCGAGATCGTGGATAGCGGGCGGAACGTGCCGTCCGCGTACCCGTCGATCAAGCCGTATTCGGCGGCTTTGCCGACGGCTCCGGCGTACCAGTCGCCGGAGGAGACGTCGGTGAAGCCGGACGTCGATCCGTTGTCGGCCAGGCCCAGCGCCCGGACGAGCACGGCGGCGAATTCGGCCCGAGTGACGCTGCCCGCCGGATTGAAGCGGTCTTTGTCGATGCCGTTCAGGATCTGGCGCGAAGCCATATCCGCAACGGCGCTTTGCGACCAGAGGCCCGCCGCGTCGACGAAGGTGCGCGGACTCCAGATCAGCGCGTAATCGCTGTTGGTCAAGCTGTTGATTTCGGCCGCGTAGACTTCGTTATTGCGCGTGATCGAAGTCGGCACGTGGCGCAGGCTGCCGTCCGCTTCGATCACGACGGCCGTCGTAATGCGGCCCGGATCGGAACCGGCCGGAATCGGCAGCTCGCGCTGCACATAATTCGGGAACGTCTTCCATTCGGTCGTCTGCCCCGCGTAGGCGGCATCGACCTTGAACGTGACCGGAGGCGCGACGACGACGAAGCCTTCGGCTGCGGCGCGTGCGTTGAGGGCGGCGATCGTGCCGGCCGCGCTGCGTTCTATCGTAATTCGGACTTCAACTTGGGCCGGATCGGCGCTGCCGCCTGCGGAGCCGTCAAGCTGCGCAAGGGACAGTTCGGCAGCGGGCAAGGTGTAGCTCCCGAGCGGGCTCTCGATACGCAGCGTCGCGCCGCGAGCTTGCAGCAGGCGGAGTGCTTCTCCGCTCAGCTGCGTCGTGACGATGTCGGCCTGAGCCGTTACCGGCACGAGAATCAGCGGATCGGGGCCTTCGCTAGCCAGCAGCGAGGAGAGCCGGGCCGTATCGATAACGGCGTTAAACGCCGTTTGTCCGTTGCCTTGCTTCAGCGTGCCGGTCGCGATCTGCTCGACTATACGTCCGTTGATCCGGATCTCGAAGCCGTTCGGGGACGGGGCGGGCGGATCCGCCGGAGTCGGCACGGACGGCGACGGGATGCCGCCGTCGTTCACCGGATCGGCCGATCCGCCGTTCTGGCCTCCGCCCGGGTTCGGAGCGGCGGCGCGATTTGTGCGGATCGTGTAGACTTCCTGCGTCATGCCGTCCTGAGCGGTCACTTTGACCGCAATGACGTTGGTGCCGACCGCAAGTTCCACGGGAGCGGATGACGTGCCATTCGCGGTCGGGAGTCCCTGAACGGTCAAGGAAGCGCCTGCGTCGTAGACCGAAGCGGTCACGGTCACGCGGCTTGTGTCGTACGGCACGGCGAGCGAATAATCGCGTACGGCGCGATCGAACGCGGGCGTTATCGTTTGGCCGTCCACGGCCAAAGACCGAAGTTCGGCGGCCGACGAAGCCGGAATCGCTTTTACCGTCACGTCGAACGTGCGGATCGCCGATTCGCTGCCGAGAACGATTGTGGCCGTCAATTTCACCGTGCGGTCTCCGCCGTCGAACGAACTCCGCGTCACGGTGCCGCTGGCGTCGATCGACAGCGGTGTGTCGGAAGTCCAGGAGAGGGTCGTGCCGTTCGGACCCGATGTCGGCAGCGTCACGTTCTGTGTAACGGAAGAAGCGTCGTCGCCGGGCGCGTATCCGACTTGCAGCGAATCGCGGTCGGTCTGCACCGCTTGAAGATCGGTGATCGGGATCGCTTTGACCACGACCGTAAACGTTTTGATCGACAGCTGTGCATTTTTCTGAATCAAGGCGTTAAGCACGACGGAGGTATCCGTGTTCGGATAAGACGGCCGCGTCACCGTGCCGTCCGCTTGAATGAAGCCCGGAAAACTGCTGGTCCAGTTGACGGTCGTCCCGTTGTTTCCCGTCAGAGGCAGCGTCAGATCCTGTGTGACGGCAGCCGGGCCGTCGCCGGGCGCATAGCCCACTTCCAGCTTGGCGTAAGCGTCACTGACGGAATCCGCGTCGCTGATTTCGCTGCGCGTGACCGTGATCGTGTACGTCCGGGTCGTTCCGTTCTGGGCGGTCACGACCGTCTCGATGTCGTTTCGTCCGACCGTCAACGGAATCGCGCCGGAAGCATTGCCGCTTGTGACCGGCGCGTTGTTAACCTTGACGCTGGCCGTGGAGTCGGCCGTCGTCGGGGTGACGGTCAGGCTCGTCGTCGCATTCGATACGGTGGCGGCATAATTCGTCGTTCCCGCGGCGAACGCCGGCGACAGCGTGCCCGAGCTCAACGACAAATCGCTCAAGTCGTTGTCGCCGCTCGTGGCCCGCGCCACGCGTACGGTATATTCTCTGGACGTTCCGTTTTCCGCGGTAACCTTCACGATAATGACGTTAAAGCCCGTGTTCAAAGGAATCGCGTCCGAAGCCTTGCCTTGTGCGACGAACACTTCGTTAACCGCCACGCTGGCGTTGGCATCGGCCGCCGTCGGGGTGACGGTCAGACTCGTCGTCGCATTCGATACGTCGGCGTCGTAGACTCGCGTTCCCGCAGCGAAAGCCGGAGACAGCGTGCCCGAGCTCAACGACAAGGCGCTCAAGTCATTGTTGCTGCTTGCGGGCCGGGTCACGGTAATCGTATACCTTTTGCTCGTCCCGTTCTGCGCGGTGACATCCACGAAGATCTCGTTTGCGCCCGGAGTCGTCTGAATCGGGTTCGAAGCGCTGCCGCTCAAGGCGCCGATACCGTTCACTTCGACGCTCGCCGTCGTGTCGGCGGTCGTCGCTGTCACGGTCAGGGTTGCAGCTTCCGCGGTAGCCGCAACGGTATATTCCATCGTAGCGGAATTGAACGAAGGAGACAGCGTACCGCTGCTCAACGACAGCGCGCGCAAGTTGGTGTTGCCGTTCGCAGCCCGGGTGACGGTAACCGTATAGCTCTGGGAAGTCCCATTCTCGGCGGTAACCTTCACCGTAATCCGGTTGGGTCCTACCAACAACCCGATTGCGCCGGAAGCGTTACCGCTTGAGACGGCGCTGTCGTTCACGGTGACGCTGGCTCTGGCATCCGCAAGCGTCGGGGTGACGGTCAGACTCGTCGTCGCGTTCGATACGCTTGCGATATAACCGGTCTTGTCAGAGGCGAACGCGGGGGACAGCGTGCCGCTGCTTAACGCCAACGCGCTCAAATCGGCATTCGCGCTTGGCACTTGCGCCCGCGTGACATTGACCGTGTACGTCTGGGTGGTGGTGCCGTCCTGGGCGGTTACGACGGTCTTGATCTCGTTCGTGCCTACGTTTAACGCGATGCTGCCGGAAGCATTGCCGCTCGTGACCGCGACGCCGTTCACGGTGACGGAAGCATTGGCGTTGGACACGGTTGGCGTTACGTTCAGGCTCGCAACGGAGTTGGGCACGCTGGCCGAATAACCGGTCGTCCCGGAAGCGAACAGAGGAGACAGGCTGCCCTGGCTCAGCGCAAGGTCGGCCAAGAAGGCATTGCTGCTTGGCGGCGCGGCCCGCGTGACGTAAACGGTATACGTTTTGGCGGTGGTGCCGTCCTGGGCGGTTACGACGACCCTGATCTCGTTGCTGCCTACCGCCAGCGCGATGGCGCCCGAAGGGCTGCCGTTCGTTGTCGCGGCGCCGTTCACGATGACGCTTGCACTGCTGCCGGCAAGCGTCGGCGTGACCGTAAGACTGGTAACGCTGTTGGCTACGCCGACGTCGTAGCGGGTTGTCGCGGGATCAAAAGAAGGGGACAGCGTGCCCTGGCTCAGTACCAAATTGGCCAGATTGGCATTGGTGTTCGGCGCGGCCCGCTTAACGGTGACCGTATAGGTCGTGGTCGATCCGTCCTGCGCCGTGACGGCGACGGGAATCGGATTGTCGCCTACCGCAAGCGGCACGTTCCTGCCGCTGCCGCTGGTCGCGTTCGTACCGTTGATCTTGACGGTAGCATTGGCCTGATTGACCGTAGGGGTAATGTTCACGCTCGTCGTGCCGTACACGACGTTTGCCGTATAGCCGGTCGTTCCGGAGGCAAAAGCGGGGGATAACGTGCCCGGGCTGATCGCAAGAGTCTTCAGCGAGGAATCGCTGGAGACGGAGATTGTCTGCGTTCGTATCGTTCCCGACTCTCCGACGACGGCGAACAGGCTGCCGTTCGCGGCTGCGCCGTATAACGTTTGATTCGTATTGCCGCCTTCCGTGGTCCAGAAAGTGCCGTTGGTCGAAACGTAAATTAGGCCGTTCGAAAGCGTTCCGCCTCCGGCCGCGACATACTTGCCGCCGCTGTAAGTAACGTCGTAAATAGGTTCGCCGTTGGCGTCGGAGAGCGTGTAGCTGTTCCAGCTTGAACCGTTCGCGGACACCGATATTTTCCCGTCCGATGTCGCATAAAACGATCCGTTCAGAAATTTCACGCTATAAATCGGACTGCCGCCCGCTGCGGGGCCTCTGTTTGCCCAACTGATTCCGTCGGAGGAACGGTAAGCGTTCCCGTCACTGCCCGCAGCGACGAAAGAACCGCTGCCGTAAGCGATCGCCAGCAGATCAGCCGAGCCAGCCGGCACCTTGCTCCAGGTGATCGCGTCCGCAGAAACGTACACGCTGCCGAGATTGGCCGCGATCACGTAGGTGGAATTGCCGTACGCGATCGCGCTCAAATTGTCGGGCGTGCTGATGCTGCGATTCGTCCAATTCACCGCGTCGCTTGACGTGTATACGGTGCCTGTATTGCCGACGAGGACCCACTGTCCTCCTCCATACGTCACGTTCAGGAACGAGCTCGTATAACCCGCGTCCACGGTCCGTTCCGTCCAAGACGAGCCGTCCGGCGAGGTGAGCACTTTTCCGTTCTCGGCCGAAGCCACCCACAAGCCGTTGCCGTAATGGATCTTGTAGATCGGAACAGTCGTATTGGAAGTGACCGCCGTCCATGAAGACGCAGCCGAAGCCTTTCCCGCCATCCAGATGCTTGAAGTGAAGAGCAGCAGGAAGGCCAGTGCCACGTTCATTAATCGGTAAAAAAGAGAGCGTTGATTCTTTCTGTTCATACGGGTCTTGAGCCCCTCTCGAAAGCCGGATTTATTTACTTTTGCGACGTACCGATCCCGAACCCTTATATAGAGCTGTCAAGGTACGAATAGCTTATCCGATTTCTTTCGAATTTGATACATGTTTGTTGCGGCTTCCGCCCCTTTTGCCGACTTGCTTACAGAGGACGGATGAGTCCGTCTCGATTCTTATTCCATAGCAGCTTACGTTTTTATGGGTAATAAGACGTATACAGTCGGTAAAAGCGTATGCAGCCGGCAGACGGCCGACGGCCGAACACGGCTTTTTTTGGAGGAGGAACAAGATGTCGGAACAAGTACAGGCGTCCCGGACGTCCGGGCAGCTTCAATCGAACATGAACTGGCGAGAAAATATCGTCTACGAAATTTACGTCCGCAGCTTCAACGACAGCAACGGGGACGGTGTCGGCGATCTGCGCGGCATTATCGACAAGATCGACTATATCGAACAGCTCGGCGTCACCGCCGTCTGGCTATCCCCGATCTTCGATTCGCCCAACCGCGATTACGGGTACGACGTGGTCGATTACCGCGGCATCCATCCCGAATACGGGACGCTGGACGATTTCGACGAATTGTTGGCGCTGCTGCATGAACGGGGCATTCGCCTCGTGATGGAGATCGTGCCGAACCATACGTCGAGCGACCATCCGTGGTTCAAGCAGGCGCTTCAAGGCCGGGACGATCCGTACCGCGATTATTACATTTGGCGGCCTGCGAGCGAAGACGGCGGTCCGCCGAACAACTGGACGTCGTTCCTCGGCGGTTCGTCCTGGAAGCTGCATGAAGAGACGGGCGAATATTATTTGCATACGTACGCGTGGCATCAGCCGGACCTGAATTGGGAAAATCCGAAGGTGCGTCAGGAAATTTGCGAAGCGATGGACTTCTGGCTGGAAAAAGGCGTGGACGGATTCCGGGTCGATACGGCGAACGTGCTGTCCAAAGACATGAGCTTCCCCGATACCGAAGACACGCAGCGCATTCAGGGCAGCGGCGAACCTTTTTACAAAAATGGACCTCGCATCCACGAATACCTGCACGAAATGCGCGACAAAGTATTTTCCCGGTATCCGGTGTTTACCATGGGAGAAGCGTCGCAGGTGGAGCTCGAAGACGTTGAAGACTTCACCCTTCCCGAACGCGGCGAACTCGATTTGATTCTCATGATCGAAGCGTCCAAAATTTGCGACGAAGCCGAAGACATGTGGCAGTCCAAGCCGTGGAAGCTGAGCCATATGAAACAGATCATGCGCAAATGGCTCAAGGATCTGCATCCCGACGCCTGGATCGGCATGTACCTCAGCAATCACGACCATGTGCGCATGGTGTCGTACCTCGGCGACGACGAGCACCACCGGGAACAATCCGCCAAGATGCTGTCGGTGTTCCTGATGACGCTGCGCGGCACGCCGAACCTGCTGCAGGGCGAAGAGCTGGGCATGACGAACGCGCACTTTTTTAACACCATCGACGATATCAAGGAACAGCAGGCGCTGGCCTATTACAAGCTGATGGTCGAAGAACGCGGCGAAGACCCGGAGACGATCCTCGGACGGGTGCTGCGCAAAAACCGCGACCACAGCCGGACTCCGATGCAGTGGACGGACGAAGACGGCGCCGGATTCACGGCGGGCCGCCCGTGGCAGCGGATCAATCCGAACAAGGCGGAGATCAATGCGCGGCAGCAGGAAGAAGATCCGCAGTCGGTGCTCAACTTGTACCGCAAGATGATCCGTCTGCGCCGTGACCATCCGGTGCTGACGCTCGGCACGTACGAGCCGGTGCTGGAAGAAGACGAGCATATTTACGCCTACGTGCGGGAAGACGCGCAGGAACGCTGGCTGGTCGTGCTCAACTTTTCCAAAACGCCGACCGGACTCGAACTGCCAAGCGAGCTGCGGGCGCAGCTCGCGGAAGCGGAGTGCGCGGTCTGCTCGGACGAACAGCGGGCAGGCGAACTGTCGGCGGGCCGGGCGGAGATCGCCCCGTACGCGTATTTCGTTTTCCGTTTGCCATGATAGATGGGCGCTTTTGGAAATTTCTGATCGCAGGCGCTATACTAACGGAACAGAAACATCCATCCCCAGTCGAAGAGGTGAACGAAGATGAATTCACAGATCCACGATAGCGGCACGGTACCGGGAACGCGGCGATACCTGATGACGGAAGAAGGAAGGTGGCGGCCCGGCCCGGGTTCGTCGCTGATGATTTTCCGGCAGGACACCGGCGGCGCGGCAGACGAAGCGGAGCTGCTGCTCGGCGTGCTGGAAGCGGCCGAAGATTTTCGCGGCAAGTTCGCCGAAGTCGGTGCGTTCGCCGCGCCGGCCCGGATCGGGGTCGCCCGCGAAGCGAAGCCCGGCGATCTGCTGATAGAGCTGGGCGCGGTGCCCGGCACCGTTCACCCGGAAGCGTACCGGCTCGATATCGGGGACTTCGTGACGTTGACCGCTTCGGATGCGAGGGCGGCGCTGCACGGCCTGCGGACGGTGCGGCAGCTGCTTTCTTCCGGCGGAGGCGAGCTTGCGTACGGCGCGATCGAAGACGAGCCGCTCGTCGGCGAGCGGGCGATGCATCTCGATATCGGCCGGAAATTTTATCCGCAGGCATGGATCATGCAGCGAATCGGGGAAATGGCGGAATTGAAGCTCAATACGCTTCAGCTGCATTTTTCCGAAAATGAAGGCTTTACGTTCGAAAGCGAGCGCCATCCCGAAGTGATGTCGGAACGCTACCTGACCCGGGCGCAGATCCGGGAGATCGCGGAAGAAGCGCGGCGCCACCGGATCACGCTTATTCCTTCGCTCGATTCGCCGGGGCATCTCGGCTGGGCGCTGCGCAATCGGCCGGAATGGCTGCTGACCGATTCCGAAGGCCGGCCAGCCAAAGGCGCGCTGGACATCACGAATCCCGAAGCGGTCGCGTTCGTGCTGGACCTGATCGACGAATACGCGGAACTGTTCGCGGGCAGTCCGTATTTTCATATCGGAGGCGACGAATTTATCGACTTCGGCACGTTCGCGTCGTATCCGCAGCTCGGCGATTACGCGCGCGAGACGCTTGGCATCGAAGACGGAACGGAAGTGGACGCGTACGTCGCTTACCTGAATACGGTCGCGGAGCGTCTCGAAGCCAAAGGCTTTACGGTGCGCGTCTGGAACGACGGGCTGTACCGGGCCGGTCTGGAGCAGCGGGTCCCGCCCAAGCCGTCCATGCAGGTCACGTACTGGACGAAGTGGGACCGCAAAATGGCTTCGGCGCAGACGTTTGTCGATCGCGGGCACGAGCTGGTCAACTTCAACGACGCCTACTTCTATTACGTGCTGGGCGAACATGCGGGCTATACGTACCCGACCGGAGACAAAATCTACGGCGGCTGGCATCCCGGCCTGCTGCCGCGCGTCGGCGAGAACGAACCGCAGGAGTGGGAACTGCCGTACCCCGACGCCCTGCTCGGCTGTTCGTTTTCGGTCTGGTCCGACAAGCCGGAAGCGCAAACGATCGAAGCGGTGGCGCAGGGCATTCGCGAACCGCTGCGCGCCATGGCCGAAAAAGCATGGACCGGAGAGCGGCGGTTCGCGGACTACGCCGCGTTTGCCGCAGCGTGCGAAGCGGCGGGGCTTCGCAGCTGACGGACGGCAAATGACTGAAAATGACGGTAAATGACGGCAAGGCGGCATCCGAAGCGGCAGCTCCCCTTGGGGAATTTGCCGCTTTTTGCATGGGAGCGGAGAGGTTCGGCGTCTATGGGAGGATGCCTGTTCGAAAACGGATCAAAAGGAGAGTATAACCATGTCTACCATTCTGATCGTGGAAGACGATCGCAAGATCGCGGAGCTGCTCCGCGGCGATATCGAAAAATACGGTTACCGGGCCGAAGTGGTCGAAGACTTCGAACGCGTCATGGAGACGTTCCGGGAGTGCGAAGCCAAGCTTGTGCTGCTCGACGTCAACCTGCCGAAATACGACGGCTTCTACTGGTGCCGGCAGATCCGGGCGGAATCCGTCTGTCCGATCCTGTTCATCTCCGCGCGCGACGGGCAGATGGAGCAGGTCATGGCGCTGGAGAACGGCGCGGACGATTATATTACCAAGCCTTTTCATTACGAAATCGTAATGGCCAAGATCCGCAGCCATCTGCGGCGGGCGTACGGCGAATACGCGGCAGGCCCGGAAGAGACGAAGGTTCAGGCCGGCGGTCTGACGCTCTATCCCGAGCGCTTCGCTCTGGCGGCGGGCGAACGTTCGACCGAGCTCAGCCAGAAGGAATCGCTGCTGCTCGAAGCGCTGCTGCGGCGGGCGGGCCGGGTCGTCAGCCGCGACCGGCTGCTCGGGATCATGTGGGAAGACCATCATTTTATCGATGACAACACGCTGAACGTCTATATTACGCGCGTGCGCAAAAAGCTGAAGGAACTGCAAGCGGCCGAAGTCATCGAAGTGGTGCGCGGCGCCGGCTATTTGCTGAACGTGCCGGAAGCGGATTCGCACGAAAGGCCGGCAGCCGGGGCGGAAAGCGGCGGCTCCGAAGAACCCGGCGTACGCCGGGCGCACGCGGCGCAAGGCAACGCCGCAGATGCCGCAGATGCCGCCGACGCACAAGTCCGGCAGCCGTCCGAGGGCGAACAGCCGTGAAGCTGTTCTGGCGCGATCAGCTGCCGCTCCTGCTCTTCTTCGCGTTCCAGGCACTGCTGGTGCCGCTGCTGTACTGGATCAGCGGCGAAGAACGGCCGCCGGACATCATCCTGTACGGCCTGCTGCTGAGCGCCGCCGTATTGGCGGCTTACCTGGCGTTTCGCTACGCGGCGCTGCGCCGGCTGTACACGCGGCTGTCGCAGCCCGACGTGCCGCGGTCCGATCGCCTGGAGCCGCTCGGCGAGTCTCCGCTGGCCGAAGCGGTCTCCGAACTGATTCGCGTCTACGACCGCCAATACGAGGAAGAACTCGCCGCACGGCGCAGCGCGATGGAGCGGCATGTCACCTTCATCGGCCGGTGGGTCCACCAGATGAAGACGCCGCTGTCCGTGCTGCAGCTGTCGGCGCGCGAGATCGAAGACGAAGATCTGGCGGACAGCGTCGCCGAAGAACTGGACCGGCTGCGCCGGGGGCTGGAGATGGTCATCTATACGTCGCGCCTGGAACGGTTCGAGCATGATTTTTCCGCGGAACGGGTCAAGCTGGCGCTGCCGGTGCGCGAAGCGCTGGCGGAGCAGCGGCGGCTGTTTATCGCGCGCCGCATGATTCCGGTCCTCGATGTAGCGGAAGACGCGGAAGTGTACACGGACGCCAAATGGCTGCAGTTTATTCTGGGACAGATTCTGACCAACGCCGTGCAGTATACCGAAGGCAGCGGCAAACAGGTGTTCATCCGCGCGTATCCGCGCGGTTCCCGCCTGCTGCTCGAGATTCGCGACGAAGGGATCGGGATTGTCAAAGAAGACCTGAACCGGGTATTCCATCCGTATTTCACCGGGCAGCGGGGACGGCAGTATAAGGAATCGACCGGCATGGGCCTGTATCTCGTCAGCGAAGTCTGCCGGCATCTGGATCACCGGCTCGAACTGGAGTCGGAGCCGGGGCTCGGCACGACGGTGCGGATCGAATTCCGCGAAGTGCCCGAACAGAATCTTAACGCGAATGTAAGGCGGCATTAAGGAGAATCTCTGGCCGCCTTTTCCGCATGCGGGTAGACTGGGTATCGAAGCAGGAGAGGAGAGACAATCATGAACATTTTGGAAGCAAACGGCTTGAACAAAGTCTATCCCGGCAAAGTATCCACCCAGGCGCTGACCGATATCCATCTGACGATCGCCGAGGGCGAATTCGTCGGCGTCATGGGACCGTCCGGCAGCGGCAAAACGACGCTGCTCAACATGGTCTCGACGATCGACGTCCCGAGTTCCGGCACGGTCAAGATCGGCGGCAAAGATCCGTACGCCATGAAAAGAAACGAGTTGGCCAAATTCCGGCGGCGCGAGCTCGGCTTCGTGTTCCAGGATTTCAACCTGCTGGACACGCTGACGGTCGCGGAAAATATCGTGCTGCCGCTGACACTCGACGGCGTGAACCTCAAAGAGATGGATCAGCGTCTGCATACGATCGCGGACCGGCTCGGTATCCGCGACATTCTCGGCAGCCGCACGTACGAAATCTCGGGCGGGCAGCGCCAGCGTACAGCGATCGCAAGAGCCGTCATTACCCGGCCGTCGATTCTGCTGGCCGACGAACCGACCGGCGCGCTCGATTCAAAAGCGTCGCGCGTCGTGATGGAATCGCTGGAAGGCTTGAACGGGCACGACCGTACGACGATCATGCTCGTGACGCACGATCCGCTGGCGGCGAGCTACTGCCACCGCATCGTGTTTATCAAGGACGGACGGTTGGCCGCCGAGATTCATCGCGGAGACAGCCGTCAGGCCTTTTTCCAGAAAATTATCGATACTCTTTCTTTCTGGGGGGGCAGCGCGCATGAACTTTCCTCGATTCGCGTTTAACAACGTGAGGCGCAACGCGCGCGCCTATTTCGCCTATTTGCTCAGCAGCGCGTTTATGGTCATGATCTTTTTCTCGTTCGCGGTGTTCATTTTCCATCCCGCGATCGAAGGCAGCGAGATGAACCGGATGACCAAAGCCGGCATGCAGGCCGCGGAATACGTCATTTTCGCGTTTGCGTTTTTCTTCGTGCTCTACTCGATCAGCGTCTTCCTCAAATCGCGCAACAAAGAGTTCGGCCTGCTGCTGATGCTCGGCGCCAAGCCGGGGCAGCTCAACCGTCTTGTGTGTCTGGAAAACCTGTTGATCGGAGCGGGGGCAATCTTCGGCGGCATTGGCGCGGGGCTGCTGCTGTCGAAGCTGTTCCTGCTGCTCGCCGCACGGATCACGGAGACGGAAGAACTGCCGTTCTATTGGCCGGTCAAAGCGGCTCTGCTGACGACCGGCGCGTTCGCGCTGCTGTTCCTCGTCCTCTCGATCCTGACGCTGCTGTTCGTGCGCAAGCACAACGTGCTCGAACTGATCCGCGGCGACGCCAAGCCCAAAAAAGAGCCGAAAGCGTCAATTCTGCTGTCGCTGCTCGGCCTCGCGCTGCTGCTCGCCGGATACATGGCCCTGCAGGGCGAACAACTCGAGCCGGCCTGGATCTTCATCGCGGCCGCAGCGGGCATCGCCGGCACGTATTTTTTCTATTCGCAGCTGTCCGTGCTGTTCATGCGCCTGCTCAAACGCAATCGCGCGTTCGTCTGGCGGCGCACAAACCTGCTCTGGATCTCGGAGCTGGCGTACAAGATCAAGGACAACGCCCGAATTCTGTTCCTGATTACCGTCGTCACGTCGATCGCGTCGATGAGCGCCGGCTTCGTGCTGTCGCTTCAGCAGGAGACGCAGAGACGGTACGCCGATAACCCGGTTTCGTTCGAATTGAACGTGAGCGATCCCGAGAAGCTGGCCGCGGACAAAAGCGCGGTGGAGACGTTCGTCTCCGAACGCGGGCTGAACGCCGGCGATTATACCCAAGCCGAAGTGCGCCAGCTGTACGTGTACATGACGGGCGGAGCGGCGAGAGAGCTGATGACGCGCCTGATCTCGGCTTCGGATTACGCCAAAGTGTCCGCGCTGTGGGAGACGCCCGCTTTTGCAGCGGTTGCTTCCGGCGGCGGAGAAGCGCTGCTGCTGCTCCCGCCGGTCCGCGAAGGCCAACGACATCCGTCCGCAGGAGACACCGTGACGCTTGCGAACAGCGAATCTTCGTTTGCGGTCACGCAGACCGGAGGCGGAGCGGCGTTCGCGGCCGCTTCCGGCATGCCGGTACTCGTCGTCGCCGACGGGGCGTTCGAATCCGTTCGGCAGCAGCTCGGCGAAGAAGCCAGCCTCAGCACGCATATCTATTACGCCGTTCCGGCGTGGGACCGGGCGGATACGCTGTCTTCCGACAGCCGCGAAGCTCGGATCGGTGCCGAGATGCAGCGCTGGTGGAGAGGAGAACGCGGCGACAGCTACAGCGACCGTCCGATCTCGGGCTCGATGGACGTGCGCAGCGCTTCGTATCTCGATTTTAAGCAGCAGGTGTCCATTTTCGGCTTTATCGGCGTGTTCGTGGCGCTGATGTTCTCGCTGTCGTCGGCCAGCTTCCTGTATTTCAAACTGCATGCCGAATTGACGCGGGACAGCCAAATGTACCATGCATTATCCAAAACGGGCCTCAGTATCGGCGAGATGAAGAAATCCGCCACGCTGCAAATCGCGCTGCTGTTTTTTATTCCGATCGCGGTGTCCGCTGTCCAGACGTTCGTCGTGCTGAATCCGATCCTGAAATTTATGAGCGTCGGCAGCATCACGGTTCCGGTATTGACGACGACCGCGGCTTTCCTGGCGGCGCAGACGCTTTATTTCTTTATCGTGAGAGGCCGGTATTTGGGCAGATTGAAGAAGGTAATGGTGTAAAAAGAAAAGATTCGGTGCGCGGTTCGCCATACTTGCGGACTGTTGCCTGGCCGTTTGCGGGTACACAATAGAGAGACAGAAAACGCGGCGCGCACAAGAACATCTTGTTGCGCCGCTTCGCAAACGGAGGAGAACCGATGAGAGAGCAAACAATCCATGCCATGAGAGCTTTGAAAGCGATAAAAGCGATGCAGGCGGTTCAAGGCGAACCGAACGTGAAAGATTCGCCGGCCGCAAACGAATATAACGAAAAAGAGGAGAGTGGGAGCGAAGCTTCTGCGGAGAGTGCGAGCGAAGTCTCTGAGAAAAGCGGAGCGGGCAGGGCGGCGATAGCTATGGAGCCGGACGCGGCGCAGAAGGGCGTGCAGGCGAAGAGTGTGTCGCAGGGTGATGGGACAGGCGTGCCTCATGCCGGTGCGCAGAAAAGTGTGCCGCATGGCGACAAAGTGCAGCATGGAACCGGCAGCGCAAGCGGACCGGCAGCCGGCGGCACGCGCGAGCGCCGGCTCGATCTCGCCTTCGACCTGGCGCCGTACCTGCGCGGGTGGGCGCTCGTCTCGGCTTCGCTCGGCCACGACGGCCGCGCTTACGTGCTGCTGATCGACGGGGAGCCGGTCCGCGAAGCGGGCTTCGTGCCGTCCGGCCTGCAGGCCGCGCCCCGCTACAAAGT
The DNA here is from genome assembly GCF_008634075.2 of Saccharibacillus sp. WB 17. Lineage (NCBI taxonomy): Bacteria > Bacillati > Bacillota > Bacilli > Caryophanales > Paenibacillaceae > Saccharibacillus > Saccharibacillus sp. WB 17. Next base: position 48,277 of record NZ_VPFK02000017.1, read on the forward strand.
GCTGGTCGTCGAGCTGCGTTCCCCGGCAGGTTCCGCTGCGCAGGACGTTGTCGAAGAAATCGCGGTCGAAGGCGAATCGTTCAACTATCACTACGTGCAGCCGCTCGGGGCGGATCTGCTGCTGGTCGGCGCGCGCAGCCGGTATTACGGCCGCGACCAGTACGACCTGAACGCCGCCGTATTCGACCGGAGCGGACAGCCGCTGCGCCGCTTCCTCGTCGGCGACGGCATTCAGAGCGTCCAGACGACGGCCGGCGGGCTGATCTGGACAAGCTTTTTCGACGAGGGCGTGTTCGGCAATTACGGCTGGAGCCGCCCGGTCGGGGAGAGCGGCCTGATCGCCTGGGACAGCTGGGGCATCCGCGTATTCACGAACAGCGAAGCGGACATCGCCGACTGCTACGCGCTGAACGTCGTATCGGACCACGAAGTCTGGTTCTACTACTACACCGACTTCAAGCTGTGCCGCCTGTTCGGTCCGGCCGTGCAGCCGAGCGTTTCGTTTCTCGATCCGAAGCTTGCCGGCTCTTCCGTAGTCGCGACCGACGGCGCGCGCTTTCTGCTGGACGGCGGCTACAACCGACTCGGCACGTACACGCTGCTGCGGCGCGACGGTTCCGGTGCGCTCACGCGAAGCGAAGAGTGGACGTTCGCCGATGCCGCCGGCCGCCCGCTGCAAGCGCCGATCGGCTATGCGCGCGGCGCAGCGCTGCTGCTGCTGGACGAAGCGAAATTGTACGTTTGCCGCCTGGACGAATGGAAAGAAAGGACGGACGGGCGAGTCTAGCCTTCGAATTCGGCACGTTCTGCGGATCGGCCCGGCGGCGCGCAAGCGGAGTCCGAGGTTGCTTCCGACCGATTCCGATTCCGCGCCGGTCACGCGTTTGTGCAAAAAGTTTCCCCCGAATGTGCATTGTTTCCCGCAGCGGCGAAAGCTAGAATGGGGAGCAGACAGTGAGAATGAAAATCAATTGGGGGAAAAAAGGATGAGCAAAATCGGGTTTACGACGATAAAAACAGGGGCTTTGGTTCTGATGTTGGCGGTCGGTGCGGCATTGGCCGGCTGCGGAGCGAACAGCGGACCGGCGACTTCGGCGGCGGGAACTGCCGGGGGCGAAAAGTCTTCGGCGCAAACGCAGGAGGCCGGGGCGGCAGGCAATCAGGCTTCGTCTGGCGAAAGCGAAGCCGGCCAGGAAGCCGCGGAGACCCGCGTCGTGCAGGGCGAATTCGGCGAAGTGACGCTGCCGGCCCATCCGAAGCGGGTAGCCGGCATCTATCTGGAAGATTACTTGTCGGCGCTCGGCGTGACGCCGGTCGTCCAGTGGTATCACCCGAACTGGGGCGTACAGGATTACCTGAAGCTCGACGTGCCGCAGTACGATACGAGCGGCAGCCCGGAAGCGCTGCTCGCGCAGCAGCCCGACCTGATTATGCTGGACGGCGGCGTCGATCAGGCCGGCTACGAGACGTATGCCAAGATCGCGCCGACGTACCGGCTGCCGGAGAGCGTCCTGCAGGATTCCAAGCAGATCCTGCTCGCCGTCGCCGACGCGCTCGGCATGGCGGACAAAGGCCGGGAAGTGCTCGCGAAGTACGAAAGTACCGTCGCGGACGACAAAGCGAAGCTGCAGAAAGCGATCGGCGACGAGACGGTCGCGGTGGTGCGCCTGAACGGCGGAGAGAAGACGCTTGCGCTGTTCGGCGTCAAAAACCGCTTCGTCGGTTCCCTGTACAGCGAACTCGGATTGACGCCGCACCCGATGGTCGGCGAAATGGAAGAGTACCAGCAGATCATTTCCGAAGAAGGACTGGCCGATCTGGACGCGGACCACATTTTCATTTTCCCGGCCAATGGCGAGTGGGACTCGGCGGAAAACAAAGAAGCCGCAAAGATTCTGGAGCGTCCGATCTGGAAATCGCTCAAAGCCGTCAAAAACAATCATGTCTATACCGTCGAACGCTCTTACTGGCAGTCGGGCGGCATTCAGGCCAACCTGCTGAAATTCGCCGACGTTATGAAAAATCTCGCGCCTTAACGGTCCAATTGCCGGTGACCGTCCGTTTACGAGTGCCGTTTGGTGAAAAAGAATTCGCCTCGAAGCGCCGAAAAGTCTTTTGGAGACTTTTCGGCGCTTTTTGCTGTTCGGAATCGGACGTGAACCGTCCTGCCATCCGGGAAGAGGCTCGAACGGATTGCCTGCGCCGCGAGAATGACGTATACTAGGCGCCAGACGATAATGAGAAACATTATCAATGAAGGGGGCTTGGACGTGGAGCGGATACCCTTTGCTTATACGCTGACCGATATTCGGTATGAAGAAATAAGACCCGAACCGGCCCGGCCCGGGGACTGCGGGCGGATCGGCAGTCTGCCGCAATCCGGGCGGCCAACCGGACAGGCGCAAGCGCACCGCGCTTCGGACGGCGCCGAACTGTGGGTCGTCACCGGCGGCACCGGATCGGTGCAGTGCGGAGGAACGACCTGGCCGCTCGCCCGGGGCCGCCTGCTGCTGGGCCCGCTCGGCGGCGTTCGGGCGGCGTCGAGCGGGCCGGCGGCAGAGGCCGGCCGGCCTGATGCGGCGGAGGAGCGGGAGCGCTACGAGCGGCTTGGGGCGGCGGACGTGGAGGGAGCTGAAGCGGCGGAAGCGGAGATGTCCGAGGCGGAGCGGAAAGAGGCAGCGGAAGCGGAGCGGAAGGCGGCAGGCCGAAGCGGGCCTGTGGCGGAGCGGGGAGAGGCAGCGGAAGCGGAGCGGAAGGCGGTAGGCCGAAGCGGGCCTGTGGCGGAGCGGGGAGAGGCAGCGGAAGCGGAGGCATCCGCGGCGAAGCGGAAAGCGGCAGCGGCGATGTACGCGGCGGAGCGAAAAGCAGCAGGCCAAAGCGGGCCTGCTGCGGAGCGGGGAGAAGCGGCGGGGATGTCCGCGACGGAAGCGGCGATGTCCATGCCGCAGCTTCACGCGGCAGGCGCGGAGCCGCTGACGCTGTATCGGCTCGCTTTTTGCGCAGCCGATCGTTCGGGAGCGCCGCTGCCGCCCGGCGAGGCGCTGCCTTTCGTCGGCGCGACGGACTTCGCGCCGTTCTCGTTCTGCGCGGAGAGGGCGCAGAAGCTGCACGAACGCCGCGCGGAGACCGGCGGGGCCGCCGCGCTGGAGCGCCAGATCGCGTTTCAGGAGCTGCTGCTCGCCGCCGTCAGGCAGCGCGAGAGCGCTTCGCGGGCCGGGACGGGCGAAAGCCCGGCACTGGATGTCCGCGAAGCGGTGCGGCGGTCGATCGCGCGGATCGATCGCGAGTACCGCGAGCCGTTTACGGTCGAATCGCTGGCCGCCTCGGCCGGCATCGGGCGCTGGACCTATACGAACCTGTTCAAGGAAGCGACCGGCAGCCTGCCGCTCGATTACTTGAACCGGGTCCGGATCGGGCAGGCGAAGCAGCTGCTGCTGGCGACGGAAGACCGGCTGGGCGAGATTGCCCAGCGCGTCGGCTTCAGCAGCGAATATTATTTCAGCCGCCGCTTCAAACGCGAAGCCGGCCTGTCGCCCGGCCAATACCGGCGGCTGCATCGCCGGGAAGTGCGCGTCTTCGCGCCTTACCTCGAAGACGCCCTGCTCGCGCTCGGCATCGTGCCGATTGCGCAGTACAGCCACAGCGCCTGGGGCGTGCAGGCATATTTGCCGCTTGAAGGAGTGCCCGCGTTCGACGTCGCGGACGGAACGCGCGAAGACCTGCTGCGCCTGAAGCCGGAGCTGCTGCTGTTCGACGACGGCTTCGAACGCTGGCATCTGGACCGCTTGTCCGGCGTTGCGCCCAGCCTGCTGCTGGAACAGCCCGGCGAAGCCTGGGCGGACAAGCTGCGCGGGACGGCCGCCTTGTTCGGCCGCGAAGCGGAAGCCCGGCATATGCTGCGCCGCTATGACGAACAAGTCCGCGACGCGGGTTCGCGCCTGGCCGCGATGCCCGGCGGGGCCGCTTCGCGCGGCTCCGTCGCGTGCCTGCGCATTTCGGCGCAGCAGATTCGGTTGTACGCGCAGCACAGCGGTTATACCGGCCCGCTGCTGTACGGCGAGCTCGGCTTGAAGCCGCCCGAGCTGCTGCGGCATATGCCTGAGGCGCAGCGAAGCCTGCTGCTGCGCCCCGACGAACTTGCGCAGGTGGACGCCGATCATTTGTTCGTCATTTTCGACAAGTCCGACAACCGGCATCCCGGCGACGAGAGACGGCTGCTGGAGCATCCGTGCTGGCGGGCCCTGCCCGCGGTTCAAGCCGGCCGGGTATATGAAACGGACTTTTTCGCCTGGATGAATTACGGCATATTGGCGCACGGCCGCAAAATTCGGGACGTGCTGGAGACTTTGCTCTAGCCCGAACAGCAAATTCTGCCGCCAAAAAGCGAATCCACACCAAGAAGCCCGACCTTCGACAGTCTGATCTGTCGAGGGTCGGGCTTTTTCGCATAGGGCGTATAGTGGAGCCGTCTTTTCGGTAGTTTCGAGCGCCGTCTTATCTCGTTCAGGAGATTGGGCCGGATAAATGCTGCCTTTTCATGCGAATATTTGCCCGATCCACCGATTTTCGCGCCAAATGTTGACTTTATGTGCACATTTGGCTCGTTTGCAGCGGATTATAGGCGTTATACGCGTAAAATGTTGCCTTTATGTGCGAATATCTGCCTGATCTGCCGATTTCCGCGCCGAATGTTGACTTTATGTGCACATTTGGCTCGTTTGCAGCGGATTACGGACATAATACCCATAAAATGTTGCCTTNTCCGATCCACCGATTTCCGCGCCGAATGTTGACTTTATGTACACATTTGGCTCGTTTGCAGCGGATTACGGACATAATACCCATAAAATGTTGCCTTTATGTGCGAATATTTGCCCGATCCGCCGATTACCGTGCAAAATGTTGACTTTATGTACACATTTTTCGGATGCCCGCTAGGCGCGTCCGATTTCGGGGCTGTCGAACTTCACGGACACTTCGATGTCGCGGTCGTAGTTGCCGAAGCCGCGGCCGAACAGGCTGACGCCGCCGGGATGGGCGGCGTTCGATCGGCTCTCGATCCGCAGCGCGATCTCGCGGCCTGCCGAAGCGCCCCTTGGCGCTTCGGCCCCGGCGCTGCGCCCCGCTGCAGCTTCGCCCGCTACCGCATCGCCCGCCATCGCGCCGCTCTCCGCGCCCCGCGCCCCCGCGCCGCCCACTGCGGCTGCGCCCTTGCCTGCTCCTGCGCCCTTCCCCGCGGCTTCGCCCGCGCCCCGCGCCGCCAAAGCCCCGCCCCCCACGCCCTGCATGGCGTGAATATCCAGGTCGGCCGCCGTTACGTCCGACAGCTTCGTGCCGTCCATGAACGTGCCGTCTTCGCGCACGGACAAAGTCTTCAGCAGCCCGTATTGGCTGCTGTGTTCGCTCCACCATTCGGGCGTGTGGAGCCCGCGCCTGCCGCCGAAATTGCCGGGGCAGGTCCAGGTGCCGACCGGCACGCCGCCGATCTCAAACGAGATATCGGACGGCCAGTTCGGGTTGTAGCCGGGCGCTTCGGAGCCGAGTTCCAGCGTGACGGAAATCTCGCGCACGGTCTGCGCGCCGACGAGATAATTCGGAATCCGGTACTCGACGTAGCCGGAACCGAACCACAGATGCCGCGCCCCGACGCGGGCCGGATCGGCAAAATACCGCGGATCGTCCATCATGCCGATCAGGCGCGATTCGGAAGCGAGTCCGCACGTCGGACGGACTTCGTGTTCCGCGTATTGGCCGACGGGAATCGAGACGGCGTAGGCGCTGCGATCCGCCTGCGACGGATGGGAGCGGAAATTGAGCGTCAGGCTGTCCACGGCCAGCCGGCACATTTTGCGGCGGCCGCGCGTGCCGGTGACGCTCTCGGAAGCGAGCAGTCCGGCTTTTTCCATCTTCTGAATATGTTTGGTGACGATGGCGGACGAGACTTGCAGTCGTTCCGCCAGCTCGCCGATGCTCATCGGACGTTCGCCGAGCAGCTCGAAGATACGCACCCGCGTCTCGGACGCGAAACATTCGAGCAGCGGCAGGTTTTCCAGGGTAACGGCTGTATGCATCGCGAACCTCCTTCATATCCTCAATCTCATACGCTCAATCTCGTGTACTCAATCTCATATCCTCAATCTCACGTACTCAACCTCGTATACTCATTCTCACGTAATCATTCTTCTTCCCAATCTTCTGCTCATTCTCAGCTTCGGTTTCATTTTCACGCCTTCAATCCCAGCTCGATTATATAACCGTAAAGTTAATTAATCAACTTATATTGACTTTAAATCGCTTATCGCGCATACTTTTTTCGACAGATGGAAGCGTTATTTTTATAACTCGAAAGTTAACGAAAAGGAGCGATAAAAATGGGCACGAATCATAACGAAGCAGCAGAGATCGGTCGACCGGAGTATCCGCGGCCGCAGTTTGTCCGGGATCACTGGGTTAATCTGAACGGGGAGTGGGAGTTTGCGTTCGACGACGAAGACCGGGGAAGCGCAGCGGGCTGGAGCGGCGGCGAACAGTCTTTGGGGCAAAAGATTCAGGTGCCGTTCGCGTACCAGAGCCGGTTGAGCGGAATCGGGGAGACCGATTTCCACGACAACGTCTGGTACCGCCGCCTGTTCGACGTGCCGGAGTCGTTTGCGGAGCGGCAGGTGCTGCTGTACTTCGGAGCGGTCGATTACGCAGCCAAAGTCTGGGTGAACGGCGTGTTCGTCGCGGCGCACGAAGGCGGGCATACGCCGTTCAAAGCGGATATTACGCACGCGCTGCACGCGGACGGAACGCCGAACGCTCTGGTCGTGCAGGCGCTCGACGAGAGCCGTAACCTGGAACTGCCGCGCGGCAAACAGTTTTGGAAAAAAGACTCGGCCAGCATTTTCTATACGCGCACGACCGGAATATGGCAGACCGTATGGATCGAAGCCGTGCCGCGGACGTATCTGGACAAAGTCAAACTGACGCCGGACATCGACAACAAGCGGGTGGAAATCGTGCCGCATATCGCGAATTACGCGCCGGGCCGGGAGCTGCGGCTGCGCGTGTCGATTACTTTTGGAGGCGTGCGCGTGACCGAGCAGACGTACGACGTGACCGGGCGCACGATGACGCATACGATCGGGCTGGCCAACTTCAACGCGCAGGAACGCGAGACGCTGTGGGCGCCGGAGCATCCGAATCTGTACGACATTTCGTATACGCTGCTGGACGGCGAGGCCGAGACCGATCGGGTGGAGAGCTACTTCGGCATGCGCAAAATATCGGTCGAAGGCGGCCGGCTGTGCCTCAACAACAGTCCGTACAAAATGAAGCTGGTGCTCGACCAGGGTTATTTTCCGGACGGTATCCTGACGCCTCCGAGCGAAGCGGACATCCGGCGGGATATCGAACTGACGAAGGAAATGGGCTTCAACGGCGCGCGCAAGCATCAGAAGCTCGAAGATCCGCGGTATCTGTACGGGTGCGACAAGCTCGGCCTGCTCGTCTGGAGCGAAGCGGCCAACGCGTACAGTTACTCGGACCAGTACGTGGAACGTTTTCAGCGGGAGTGGATCGAAGCGGTCGACCGCGATTACAATCATCCGTCGATCGTCGTCTGGGTGCCGCTCAACGAGAGCTGGGGGGTGCCGGATCTGGCGCGCGACCCGCTTCAGCAGCATCATTCGCTCTCGCTCGTCTATCTCACCAAGTCGCTCGATCGGATGCGTCCGGTCATCTCGAACGACGGCTGGGAGCACACGGTCAGCGATCTGGTCACGATTCACGATTACGAGTGGCGGCGCGAAGTGCTCGAAGAACGGTACGCGGCGGCGGAAAAAGCGCTCAGTCTCGTTCCCGGCGGCCATCCGGTAATGGCGCACGGGTACGATTACCGGGGCGAGCCGCTGCTGGTGACGGAGTTCGGCGGCATCGGCTACCGGAAAAGCGAATGGGAAGGCTGGGGCTACTCCGGCGCAAGCAGCGACGAAGATTTCGAGGAGCGCCTGCGCAACGTGATCGGGCCGCTGCTCGACTCCGAGCTGGTGCAGGGCTACTGCTACACCCAGCTGACCGACGTCGAGCAGGAGATCAACGGCCTGCTGACGTACGACCGGGTGCCGAAGATTCCGCTGGACAAGATCCGGGCGATCAACGAAGGCCGGTAAGCTTTTTGGCATTCGAACATCCGAGCAACTGAACATCCCAACAACCGAATATACGCAGGGTAAAAAAAGGCCGACGCTTTCGTAAATCCGGAAGTGTCGGTCCTTTTTTTGATAAATTCCGGATCGTTTAGTCAAAATATAATTGACCAATCAGTCCGGAAATGATAAGGTGGGGTCGAAGCTTGATGCCGCAGGCGACAAAGAGTCTGCGTCCATATCCCAATCCGAAGGAGAGGAAGCACGATGAGCACCGTTACGCGAGCAAGAGCCGAAGAGATCATGTCCGTTTTTGCACAAAGTTTTTTGCAGGGAGACCACGAGGCTTTTCTGGATCTGTTTCATGAAAATGTCCGTTTCGATTTTCCGTACGCGCCCGATCCTTATCCGAAAAGATTGCACGGCATCGGCGAACTGCGCAGCCATCTCGAAGGACTTCAAGACCTGTTCGTCATTCACTCGTTCTCCGACCCGGTCATTCATCGTTCTATGGACGGTCCCGTATTCACGGCGGAGTTCGAAGGACACGGCACCCTGCTGCAGTCCGGCAGGCCGTACGACCAGCACTACATTTCGGTGGTCGAACTCCAACAAGACCGGATTATCCGGTATCAGGATTACTGGAATCCGCTGAGCATCGGCTAAACGGGGAGCAGGACGTCCGGCAGCGCGGTCGTGTTGGCGCCGGATCGATTCTTTTGTGCATATCGCTGTCCGATTTTGTCATTCCGATCTCATATTCTTATTTTACAAGGAGCTGTTCCGTATGACCTTTTCTTCGCCTTCTTCCCCGATTCGAATTTTGCTGACCGGCGGGCAGGGCAAAACGTCTTCCCGCCTCGCGCGGCTGCTGCGGCTTCAAGGGCACGCGGTCCGACAAGCCGGACGCAGACGACCGGAATCCCGCGAAGGACAACCGGACAGCGTCGTGTTCGACTGGTACGACCCTTCGACCTACGAAGCCGCGTTAACAGGCATGGATGCCGTCTACCTGGTAGCTCCGCCCGATCTGCACCCGGATCAGGTCATGGTCCCGTTTATCCGTAAAGCGCGGGAAGCTTCTGTCCGACGCTTCGTGCTGCTGTCCAGCGCTTCCGTGTCCGCGGACGATCCGGTGTTCGGGCCGATCCACCGGGAACTGCGCAGCGGCGCTGCGGAATGGGCCGTGCTGCGGCCTTCCTATTTTATGCAAAATTTTAGCGAGACGGCGCATGCCTACACGATTCGCGAATCGAATCGGATCTTTACCGCGGCCGGCTCCGGCAAAGTCGGGTTCGTCGACGCCGAAGACATTGCGGCGGTCGCTGCCGAAGCGCTGACGCGCCCGGAGCCGTTCAACGACGAACTCGTGATCACGGGCCCGGAAGCGTTGAGCTACGGCGAAGCGGCCGAGCGGATCGGCGAACTGACCGGCCTGCCGGTGCAGCATATCGCGATCACGGAAGACGAACTGAGACAGAACCTGATCGGGGTCGGCCTTCCGCGCGAATACGCGGCCTTTCTGGCCGGTCTGGACACGCGAATCCGCGTAGAGGGCAGCGAAGACCGCGTCACCGATACGGTGCGCCGCGTGACCGGACGCGAACCGCGTTCGCTGACGGATCATATACGGGCGAATCCGGCTTCGCTGCGTTTGGAGCCGGAGCCTGCGCGGGATCAAGCGGGGCGTGCCAAGCTGTAAAATCGGGCCGTAAAATAAAATCAGACCTCTAAAAAAGGAAGGCGCCGCGTTCGACGATCGGCCAAGCATCGCCGACGTGCTTCTTCACGAACTTTCGCTATACGAAAAGCCGCCTTTCAAATCGGGAATCCCGATTTGAAAGGCGGCTTTTCGGCGAACCGAATCGATCTGAACCTAACTGAATTGAACCGATCTGAACCGAATCGAATCGATCCGTTCCCCAAGGCGTGCGCCAAGCGGAAGCGCGACCCGTTCAACGCCGGCCCGGCCGGCCTTTTGCGCCTGCAACGAGCCGCCGTCCGCCGGCTTACTCCGCCCGATCCGCGCCCGATCCGGCCGCCCTGTGCCAGCGCAGCACGGACAAAGCCGTCTCCGCGACCGCTTCAAGCTTAGGCCGGTCGGCGCCCATTTTGCCGGTCAGCACCAGCGCGTTGCGCTCGTGGGCCAGAAAAAGGGACAGCCGTTCAAGATCGGCGTCGGCACGCAGTTCGCCGGCTGCTCGGCCCCGTTCGAGCAGATCGTAGAAAGCTTTTTCCACGTCAAGCTGGTTGGCCTGCATGTAGGCGTTCAGTTCTTCGTCATGCGGCATGTATTCGATCGCGCTGCTGATAATAAAGCAGTCCTGCCGCTGCTGCGGGTCCGACAAGGCCGATACGATCTCGCCGAAAGCCTGCCGGATCCGTTCTTCCGCGCCGCCCGGCTCCCGGAACAGCTCGACGATGTCGGCCTGTTTGCGGTTCATGTAGAATTGAACGGCAGCCAAAAAAAGTTCCCGTTTGGTGCCGTACGTATCGTACAGGCTTTGACGGGCGATACCCAACCCTTTTAACAGATCCGGCAGCGAAGTGCCTTCGTACCCCTGCGTTCCGAATATGCCAAGCGCCCGGCCCAACACTTCCTCGGGATCGAATGCTTTGGTTCTTGCCACGGTGCACCGCCTCCTTCCTGCTGTTAATCATAGGGGAACGGAAGGCGCGGTTCAATATGCGAACGGCATTCCGGCGAACCGAACCTGTTTTTCACACAGGATCGGGAAGGCTTTCATGTATAATGGAGGAAAAGCGCACACCGATCATCGGTCCCGTCCGCGGGTACAAAAGGAATAGGGAGCGATTCGCTTTGCCGCGGATCGGCTCGGTGCAATAGAGGAATCGACATTTTGACAAAAAGGATGAGGCTGATGCCCGAACACGAAAAGATCAACGAGTCCGGCCGGCGTGAAGCCGGGCTTCCGGTCGAACGCAAACAGCCCGATCCGCGGGGCATTCCCGTGGAGAACGAAATTGCCGTGCCGCCGGCCGAAGCCGGTCCCGCCAAAGGACTGGAAATCGCGGAGATTCTGGAAGCTTCGGTGTCGGCTTTTGTCACGTCGCAGGGAGAAGTCCGCAAAAAATCGAAAACGGATAAAGGGGCGGCGCCCGATTCGGGTTCCGATTCGGACGGGGTGGACGTTCGGCAGGGCGGCGTGTCCGGCCGCGCTTCCGATTCCGCGCAGCCGGATGCCGGTTCGGACCGCGGCGTCTCTGTCGATCGGGGATTCGTGCCTGCCGTGAATACGGGCGGCGATCGCTCCGCGATGAGCGGCCGCGCCGGTTCCACGGCCGCGCAAATCGAGCTGCGGCTGCCGATCTGGGAAAGCGAGGAAGTGCCGGCCGTGTCGCCGAACGCCGATCTCGACAAGCTCAGCTCGAACGCCGCGCACGATCGCGAAGAGATTACGGACGAAGACCTGATCGAGCTGACGATCGAACGCTTCAAGGAGAAGCTGCAAAGCGGCCGTTGGACGTGCCTGCAGCTGACGGAAGCTTATCTGGAGCGGATTGCCCGGCTCGACGGCAAGCTGAATGCGGTGCTGGAAGTGAACCCGGACGCCGCCGCGCTGGCCAAGCAGCTCGACGACAACTTCGACGAGCTGGGTTCGCTGCCGCTGTACGGCGTGCCGCTGCTGCTCAAAGACAATATCGATACGGCGGACCGGATGACGACGTCCGCGGGTTCGCTGGCGCTGGAAGGGCGCCGGGCGAAACGGGATGCTTTTGCCGTCGACAAACTGCGCGACGCGGGCGCGATCCTGCTCGGCAAAGTCAATATGACGGAATGGGCGAACTATATGTCCGACGACATGCCGTCCGGCTACAGTTCGCGCGGCGGACAGACGAACAATCCGTACGGAGCCTATCCGGTCGGCGGGTCCAGTACCGGCAGCGCGGCGGCCGTCTCGGCCAACTTCGCGCTCGGCACCGTCGGTTCGGAGACGTCCGGCTCGATCGTGAGCCCGGCGGCTGCGCATTCGGTCGTCGGGATCAAGCCGACGGTCGGCCTGATCAGCCGCAGCGGCGTCGTTCCGCTGTCGCTGACGCAGGACACGCTCGGTCCGATCGCCCGGACGGTGCTTGATGCGGCGCTGATTCTGGAAGCGATGGCGTTCGGCGACGAAGCGGACGCCTGCACGCTGCTGCCGCAGCGCCCGGTGTCGTTCCTGCCGGGCCGGATGGATTTGACCGGCCGGTTGAAGGTCGGCGTCGTCGAAGGATTCGCGCGGCGCCTCGACGCGGAGACGTCGGCCGTGTTCGAGCAGGCGCTCGACGGCCTGCAGGCTGCAGGCATCGAAGTGAAACGCGGCCTCGACCTGCCGGTTCCCGAAGAGGAAGGGGACGGCACGGTGCTGCGCCGCGAGTTCAAATCGGCGATCGACGCGTTCTTCGCCGCGCAGCCGCCCGGTCAGGGCCCGGCGGATCTGGCGGAGCTGATCGAAGCCAACCGCGCGAACCCGCAAAAGCGTCTGCGGTACGGGCAGAACCTGCTGGAAGAAGCGCAGCAGGCGGGCGGCAGCCTCGAAGACGACGTCTACCGCTCCAGCAAGGCAGGCGGCGTTCGAAGCGCCGGCGAAGAAGGGATCGACCGCGCGCTGGAGCAATACGGCGTGCACGCGCTGCTGTTCACCGATTACGAAGGCTCCGATCTTGCGGCGCGCGCCGGGTATCCGCTCGTGTCCGTGCCGGCCGGCTATACCGAATCGGGACGCCCGGTCGGTCTGCTGCTGTCGGGAACGGCCATGTCCGATCCGCTGCTGATCGAGATCGCCTACCGGTTCGAGCGGGCGACCCAAAAACGCAAAGCGCCCAAAGCTTTTCGTTAGGAACCGGCAGCCCGGGGCGTTCTTTCCGTAAGCGGTGCGCCTGCCGGGCAGGAAAACGCCGCCGGACGGCGAAGGTAGCGGGTATGGTCGGGCGTACAGCGGCACAAGCCCGGAATCCGGATTTACAGGGAGGGGAAGCGGATGGAGAAAGAAAAAGAAAAGGCTCCGGCAGAGACGGAGGACGTGCTGATTCGCACGCCGAACCTGCTCATTCGCAGATTCGGACAGGAAGAATGGCCCGAACTGCTCACTTATTTGCAGGACGACGGCGTGGCGGACGGATTCCCGGAAGGCATCTATACGGAAGAGAGGCTGCGCGACATGACGGCCGATCCGTATCTGTACGCGCTCGTGTCCCTGCAGGACGACCAGGTGATCGGCCACGTGTTTTCCCGTCCCGGCGTTCAGCCGATGACGGGGCTGCTCGGCTTCGGCGTGCGTTCGGATTACCGAAGGTGCGGATACGGCACCGAAGCGGCGCAGGCGCTGTTCCGCCACGCGTTCGAAGAGCTGGGGCTGCATCGGGTGACGGTATCGTGCCCGCCCGAAAATCTGGCGCTGCGCGCTCTGCTCGAAAAGTGCGGCATGCGCATGGAAGCTTTTTTTCGCCGGAATCTGCCGACGATCGACGGGGAATGGCGCGACGAATGCGTCTATGCGCTGCTGAGGGACGAATGGCTCGTCAACGCGAGCCTGCTGCATCTGCGGCAGGGCGGGGAATCGATCCGCCTGGAAGACTTTATCGCTTTGTCGTTGTCGGCGGAGCGCGAACAATCCGGGGCAGGCGAGCTTGTCGAAGCCGTGCCGGTGCTCGATACGGCGCTGGCGATCGAAGCCGAGCAACGGGCGGATCTGGAAGCGGAGCTGGAAGTCGAGCGTCAGGTCGATCTTGAGCGGGAACTGGAAGCCGCGTACCCGACCGAGCCGGAGCGGGAAGCGGAGTACCAAGCCGAACTTGAGCTGGAAGCCGCAGCCGGCTTCGAACGCGAAGAGGTCGCTTCCTACGAAGCGCCGGCGCAAACGTCGGCTCTGCCGGAAGCCGCGTCCGACGCCGCTGTCGAAGCGGCGCCGGTTCTGCCGGTTCAAGAGCCGGCGGCAGATGCGGCTGAAGAATCGGCCGCCGAGTCTGCCGCCGAACATCCGGCGGCGCCCGAGATTTACGGGCAGTTCGCCGCACCCGGCGAGCCGGAGATTCCGCAGGTGACGCTGCCGATGAGCGCCGGGGACAGCTCCGGCGCGGGGCCGTCCGCTCCGGTGCTGCCGGCGGCCGTGGCGGCCACCGTGATCGAACCGGCGGCCGTCGAGGGCACGGTCGTCGGCGTGCAGCGCGCGCCGGCTGCGCCGGACCCGATGTACGGGCTGATCGAACAGCGGGTCGACGGCGTGCCGGTCGTGCTGCGGCGGCTGCACGACTTCAACTGGCTGGCGCCGTTCGGACGCGTATTCCGCGTATGGGACCGCCAGGATTCCGGCAACCTGTCGTTCGGGCTGGAGATCGAAGACCAGCGCGTCTTTATCAAATACGCCGGCGCGGAGACGGCGGAATATGCCGGCCATCCGGCGGACGCCGTGCAGCGGCTGCGCGAAGCGGCGAACGCCTACGAAGCGCTGGACCATCCGGCGCTGGTGCGGATGCTGGACCATTTCGAGACGCCGGACGGATACGCGATCCTGTTCGAATGGGCGAAAGGGCAGTCGCTGCACCGAGGCGACGATAGCGGCGCAGACCCGCATCCTGTCCGATCCCGCTTCCGCGCCCTGCCGATCGAGCGGCGGCTCGAAGCGATGGAGACGATTCTCGACTTCCACGCCCACGTGGAAGAGAAAGGCTACGTCGCGATCGATTTTTACGACGGCAGTATGCTGTACGATTTCGAAGCCGGCCGGATGACGCTTTGCGATATCGACCTGTACCGGCCTGCTCCTTATATCAATGAAATGGGCCGCATGTGGGGCTCTTCGCGCTTCATGTCGGCGGAAGAATACGAGCTGGGCGCGGCGATCGATTCCCGGACGAACGTCTACACGATGGGCGCGACGGCGTTCTATATGCTCGGCGGCACGCGGGACCGTTCGCCCGGACTGTGGGAAGCCGGGGAAGAACTGTACCGCCTGGCGCTGCGCGCCGTGTCGCCCGAACGCTCCCATCGCCAGGCGTCGGTGCGCGAGCTGCTGGACGCCTGGACAAGCCTCGTCAGAGGCTGATCCGCCGGGAGAGTCGGCACCTGCCGGCCTCCTTGCGTCATCGCAAGTCTTCAAGCCCGATCCTTCCGTTCGCAGCTCCATTCGAAGCTCTATTCGAAGCACCATTCGCAAGCCCATAATCGGCAAAAATCCGGTTCTCCGCGCTTTTCGAACAGATGCCGCGCAGCGATAAGGGCTGCGGCCATCCGTCGGCAAGCGATCGGGGAACCGGATTTTGTGACAAACGTTCGGAACCGCTTTTTTGGCAAACTCTTATCCTGTGCGCGGCCGTCGGCGGCACCTCGTCAGTGGGCGTGCCCGACCGCATGTCCGGCTGCCGCCATCTCGTCCGCCACGCGGCCGATCGTCGTCGTACGCAGATGCTCGTCCATTTTGCGTTCGGATTCGCGCATGACCGCATCGATCAGGCAGCCGGGACCGTTGGAATCGCAGCCTTTGAACAGGGGCGTGCTGCCTTCGATCGCCTGAATGATATCGAGAAACGAAATATCGTGCTTGTCGCGCCGCAGGCAGTAGCCGCCTTGGGCGCCGGAATAGGAATCGACCAGACCGGCTTTGGCCAGCTTGGTAAGGATTTTGGACAGGTAGGTCGGGGATACGCCCTGCTTCGCGGCCAGGTCCTGCACGCCTACTTTGAGTCCGGGCGTACGTACTGCCAAATCGAGCATCGTATGCAGCGCGTAGTTCGTGCCTTTGGAATAATTCATCGTTTATCATCCTTAGTCATGGAATGGAAAGGCAAACGGAAAGTCCGGCTGGGGTCGCGCTTGGGATCTTCAAGGCTCTTGTCCATTGTCGCAAGCCTGGGATAGCGCGTCAATGTTCTTCTGCCGTGCGAACGCGCTCGAAGTTTGGGGACTATGTCATTGCGACCCGGAGTGGTATAATCTGGGGAAACCACGAATCAGGAGGCGTCTTTATGACTATTCAGTATCTCGACAGTCTGGAATCGATCAAGGAAGATTCGTTTGCCGACGGCTTTTTCGACGGTTGGCCCAACCGTCCCACCCCGGCCACGTTCGTTCGGATGCTGCAAGGATCGGCTTACGTGATGCTTGCGCAGGACGAAGAGACGGGCAAGATCGTAGGATTCGTGAATGCGCTCTCCGACGGTGTCCTCAGCGCGTACATTCCGCTGCTGGAAGTCGTGCCCGCTTATCAGGGCCAGGGCATCGGGCGCGAATTGGCGCGGCAGCTGCTGAAGCGGTTGGACGCTTATTACATGGTGGACCTGATGTGCGACCCGGAACTCGAAAGTTTCTATGCCCGCCAGGGCATGCGTCCGGCGAACGGTATGACGCGGCGCAATTACAAAAATCAAAAAGGCATCTCGTAACGCGGGCGAACCGCCTGCACGAATCGGCCCGAATAGAAGCTTGGCGTCGGATAGAAAGAAGTCCGATACACGACAAAGAAGCGGTTCTTCGCGCGTCCCCGGACGCAGCGGAGAACCGCTTCTTTTGCCGATCTGGCCGTTTTTTCAAAATCGTTCCGTTCGTCCGATGCCGTACGTTCCATCCGCGAAAATCGCCTGATTGTCGCGATTCATACGATCATTCGTGCACATACCGTCCGCCGCGTCCCGCGCCGAGGCCGGTCACCAGGTAGACGGCGACGATGCCGAACATGACGTAATACGGAATCTGCCAGCCGCCGGTCGCGTCGTGCAGCGTGCCGTACAGCAGCGGGCCGCAGCCGGCCAGCAGATAGCCGACGGACTGGGCCATACCCGACAGGTCGGCCGCTTCGGAAGCGTTTTTGGTCCGCAGCGAGAAGAACATCATGATCAGGCTGAACGAGAAGCCGCCCGACAGGCTGAAGAAGACGATCGCGGCGATGATGATCGGCAGCGAACCGTTGGCATACAGGAAGCCGAAGATGCCGACCACGTAGAACGCCGAGGTCATGACGATCAGCGGCCGCTGGTCTTTGACTTTGGACGCGATGATCGGAGCGATGAAGTTGATCGGAATCATCAGCATCTGGAACAGCGACAGCATGTAGCCTCCGATGACCGGGTCCAGATGCTGGGCGTGCATCATGTTCGGCATCCAGGCGACCATGATGTAATAGACGGAAGACTGCATGCCCATATTGACCGTGACCATCCAGGCCAGCGGCGACCGCCAGATGCTGCGCTTGGGCACGTCGGGCGCGCCGGTATTGGCGGCGCGCGTATTGCGGCGCAGCTGCGGCAGCCAGACGATCAGGCCGATCGCGGACAGGATCGTCCAGATCAGCAGCGAGCCGCGCCAGCCGATGCCGGTATTCGAGATCGGCACGCTGATCGCGGCCGCCGCCGAAGCGAAGATGCCCATCATGATCGAATACAAGCCGGTCATGACGCCGACTTTGAGCGGGAATTCCCGCTTGATAATGCTCGGCAGCAGCACGTTGAACACGGCGACCGCGAGGCCGATCAGGAACGTGCCCGCCATCAGCGGCACGATGCCGCCGAACGGGCGGAACAGGCTGCCGATCACGATGAGCACGAGCGAGACGAAGATCAGCCGTTCGGCGCCGTAGCGGCGCGCCCATTTCGCCACGAACGGCGACAGCAGTGCGAACGCCAGCAGCGGAAGCGTGGTCAGGAAGCCGGCCATCGTGTTCGACAGCGACAGCGCCCCGCGGATCGTGTCGATGATCGGGCTGAGGGAAGTGATATGCGTGCGCAGATTCGCCGCGACCAGCAGGATGCCGGCGAGCAGCAGATAATAGACGCTGCTCGGCGCGTCCTGGGTGCGCGGTATTTCGGTTTTTTTCGTCGTCATGGGTTCTAACTCCGTTCCGGCCGCCTTCTTCGGGCGGCATCCAGTGAATTCGTTGCGGGCGCAGCGGACCGCCCCCGCCCGGCTACGCCCCGCTGTGCTCCTGCTCGTGCGGCGCCTTGAAGCGGGCAATATAGTCGTCGACTGCCCGCGCCGCCCGCGCCGCGTCGCGTTCGCGAATCGCGGCGATCAG
Organism: Saccharibacillus sp. WB 17; assembly: GCF_008634075.2. NCBI lineage: Bacteria > Bacillati > Bacillota > Bacilli > Caryophanales > Paenibacillaceae > Saccharibacillus > Saccharibacillus sp. WB 17. Next base: position 66,413 of record NZ_VPFK02000017.1, read on the forward strand.
CTCGGGATGGCCGACCTCGTAGCGGCTGCCCGCGATGCCGCGGTTGACGGTGATCGAGATTTGCAGCTTCTCGAACAGGCTTTCGTACAGGTCGGCGAGCAGGACGTTGCCCGAAGCGGCGACGACGGCGCGGTGCAGATTCCAATCGGCCCGCTTGAACGCGTCGGGGTCTTCCGCTTCGCCGTTCATCGCTTCCCGGCACTGCGCGGCGAAGAGGTCCAGCCGTTCCAGGTCTTCGTCCGTGCGCCGCCGACAGGCGAGCGCGGCGGCTTCGCGGTCCAGCGCATGCTGGACTTCCAGCGCTTCCAGTACGGAGGAGCGTCTCATCCGCTTGTGCAGGATCGCGCTCAGCTCGCTGTTGGCCGTGACGAACGTTCCGTCGCCCTGACGCGTCTCCAGCAGTCCGACCTGCACAAGGCCGCGGATCGCTTCGCGCAGCGTGTTCCGGCTGACCCCGAGGCTCTCCATCAGATCGGCTTCGCGCGGAATACGGCTGCCGATATCCCATTCGCCGCCCGTAATGAGCGCTTCAAGCTGTGCGTAGACGCGCCCGGACAGCGTTTGTTTTTCCAATTTCTCGAACATGTGCGCCTCCTCACCAAAGGTAGGATGATTGGTTGTTTCGCTCGAATCAGTATAAAAGGTTTGCCGGAAGTTGTAAAGGAAAAGGAAGCGGAGACAGAAAAGGAAACGGAAAAGGAAACGGGAAAAGTAGAGGGTAAGCAAAAAGCCTTTGTCCGCATTCGGAAAAAGGCTTTGATCGAAGGCGTCCGTCTGTGTGCCGGAAGTCTCCGCCGTTATGAAGGTTGGTTTTTCGTTCGGTCCGGATACGGTCGGCACTTCGCCCTATCCCGGTGTATCAATGAATCTTGATCAGCCGGGCGCCCTGCTCGAAAGCGGCCATTTTTTCGCTGACATCGTCGAACGTGCCGTATTTGAGCAGGCTGAGCTGCGATTCGGACAGCGGGAGCGCCACATACGCTTTTTCCGGCAGAGCCACGATCGCGGATTCGGTCACGCGCAGATTGCCCAGGAAATAATCGCCGCCGTAACCGAGCCGCGTCGGAGTGCCGCCCAGCGGATAGGCGGAAGCTTGGGCTTCGTCCGGCTTGGCCGCAAACAGCAGTCCTTCCGAATCGGCAGGCCGGATCGGAAGCTCCCCGAGCGGCTGGCGCTTGTCCGAATTGTCGGGGTCTTTGCGCAGGATCAGCCCGCGTGCGGTCCAATCCCGGGCGGTGGCTTCGCTGACGATCAGCGTCTTGGCGTCCCATTTGACGGGATAATCCCATCTTTCTTCGGGAAGGGCGCGCGCTGCTTGAATTTCGGCCCGGATCTGCTGGGCACTTCCGGTCAGCAGGATCGCGTTGGCCCGGTCGTTGAGCAGCGGAAGCGCGACGAACACGAACGCCGCGGCGGCCGCCGCGCACACCAACAGACCCGCCAATGTTACAGCCCTACTTTTTTTCATAAAAACTCCCTCCTCGGTACGGGGCTTGCGCCGCCGTTAATAAGATTAGTGTAGGACGAGGAGAGAGGAGGCTCCATGGATCTGTCTTAACCGCACCTTACATTTGTGTTAAGCTTGGCTTGCCAACGAATCGTAGACACGCTATTAGGCGTTTCGGCGCGGCTTTACGATTGTTAACGAATCGTACGCACGCTATGGAGGCCAAAGTGCCGCAAAACGGCCTTATTCCGGCGAATAAGAATAGCAGGATTCGTTAGTTTGCCAAAAAATGCGGAATATCGGCAAATAGCGATCGGAGGGTTCGTTAGACGGTAGACAGTAGACGGCAGACGGCAGAGAGGGCACGAGCCGGATGCGACACGGCTCTGCGCAGCGGCCCTCCGCAGCAGCTCCACGCAAAAAAAGCCTCCCGAAGGAGGCTTTCCTGCGTTCGGCCGCCGCTTGGGTGCGGACCGTACGGCGGCCGGGCAGGTCGCGCTGCGAAGATTACTTCGCGCCGCGTTTGCCCATCGATTGCAGCTGCGACATCAATTTTGTGCGGGAGTCCTTGTTCCTGAGCAGATAAGCAGCTCCGAGTCCCATGGCAGCGGTCATCAAAGAAGATCTTTTCATGGTTAATTCCTCCTCTAAAGGTGTGTGTAACAGATGTTGATATTGTGCCTTGTTCAAAAATTACCCGCTCCTCCGGCGCTGAAACGTTTTTGTTTTCAAAAAACGAAAGGTGGGCTATAATAGAACGTCTTGACGGATTTCGCAGAGATTCACAATCCAAACGGTTCGGAGACGATCCCCATGAGCAGGCACGAACGAAAGATCTTTGTCGCACACGGAATCGCATACGGCGTTTTTTTGAAAAAGTTCACGGGTTCCCGGACCGGTCGGACTTTTTTTGTTTCCTTGGGGCAAGAAAAGTGACGGAGGGAAGAAGACATGGAAGAGGTCAAAAAGCAATCGATCTTCGCGGCGTGGATCAGTCTGATCAGCAACGTGCTGCTCACTATTTTGAAAGTCGCGGTCGGCCTGCTGTTCAACAGCCCGGTGCTGATCGCGGACGGCGTGCATAATGCGGGCGACGTGATCGCGTCCGCGGCGGCGCTCGGCTCGATGCGAATCTCCAGCCGGCCGCCGGACGAGGATCATCCGTACGGACACGGCAAAGCCGAAGTGATCGGTGCGAGCGTCGTAGCGACCATCCTGCTGCTCGCGGCGTTCTACGTCGGCTATCATTCGATCGTCGCGCTGTTCGAGCCGATGCCGGAAGCGCACGTGATCGCCCTGATCGCGGCCGTGCTGTCGCTGATCTGGAAGCTGGTGCTGTACGTGTACACGATCCGCATCGGGCGCCGCGCGAACAGCAAGGGTCTGATCGCGACGGCGCAGGATCATCTGGCGGACGTGTACGCGTCGGGCGCGGCGGTGATCGGGATCGGGCTCGGCTTGATCGGCCAAATGGCGAACATGCCGATTCTCGCCTACGGCGATCCGATCGCGGGGATCATCGTCGCGGTGCTCGTGCTGAAGCTGGCCGCCGATATGGCGCGCGAATCGATCGACATTTTGATGGAAAAAGCGATCGGGTCGCACGAGCTGGCCGCGCTGGAACAAATCGTCCGCGGCATCGAAGAGGTCAAGCGGATCGACCGTATCCGCGCGCGCGAGCACGGGCAGTACATCATTATCGACCTGCGCGTCGGCGTCGACGGGCAGATGACGATCCAGCAGGGACACGACGTCATCCGCAAGATCAAAAAAGCGATCCTGTCTTCCCACCCGAACGTCAGCGAAGTCATGATCCATCTCAATCCGTGGTATCCCGGCGCGCCCGAAGCGAGCGAAGCCGAGCCTTCCGTCAGTATCGGCGGCTCGGGCGGGGTGCGTGTGGAGGAATAAGCCGCGCAAGCGCCAGACGCCCAAAAAAAGCCTTACGTTCCCGCTGCCGCGGAAAACCGTAAGGCTTTTTTGGTAAGCGTATCCGGTTTGTTGGAGATTTATTTGCGGCGCGACAGCGCCGAACCGACGACGCCGGCCACGATCGCGGCCGCGCCGAGCAGCGCGTAGGCGCTTACCGTCTCGCCGAGCAGCAGCGCTCCGGCCGCCAGGGCGACGACCGCCGACAGGCTGCCGAACACGCTCATGCGGGAAGCTTCGATCCGCGACAGCGCATAGTTGGACAGGTACGACGTGGCCAGCGAAGACAGCACGCCGAGGTAGAGCATCGCCGCGAGAAAAGACGGCAAAGCAAGCGGCGCGGCCAGCTCCGGCAGCGTACCCGCGGAAGCATGGCGAATAAGCGCCAGCAGGCCGAACGTGACGAACCCGAGCAGGTTCATAAAATAGGTCAGTTCGCGCGGGGTGTACGAGCCGCTTAATTTGCGCGCCAGCACGTTATAGCCGGCCTGCGAGAACGCCGAGCACAGCAGCAGCAGGATGCCGACCAGGCTGGCGGAGAACGCGGCGCCTTCGCGCCCGGCGAACAGGCAGGCGACGCCGAGCACGGACAGCAGCGTGAAGATTTTCTGCGCGCGGCTCGACCGTTCGCCGAGCAGCAGCCCGGCCAGAATGAGCGTGAACACGGGCACGGCGCCCTGGATCATGCCGGCTTCGGCCGAAGACGCCTGCAGCAGGCCGAACGTCTGGAAGCTGAAGAACGCGACGGGATAGAAAATCGTGACGGGCAGGATGCGCAGGGCACCGCCGCCGATTTTGCGCAGGCCGGCGCGTCCCGGAAAAGCAAACAGGGAAGCGGCGGCGAAAGCGAACAGGAAGCGGTAAGCGAGAATGTCGAGCGGGTCGGCGGTTTGCAGCGCGATTTTGACGAACAGAAAAGAAAATCCGATAATGAGCGCGTTCAGGATCGCGGCCGCATAAGCCCGGTGCGCGGGGCGGATAGGCATGGCAGTCAACTCCGATACAGGGAATGGCCGAAGCTTCGAGAAACGGGGTTGCGTGGCGTTTTTCGAAGCCGGGGCAGGCAGTGCGGCCGCATCTGCACTTTTTATTCTAAAGATCGCTTGGCCATGCTACAATAGACATAATAACGATCTGTACCGGTACAGATCGGAGAGGAGAAGCCGCGGATGTACAAATATATGGAGCTGTTGAACGAATTGGAAGGATTGATTGCGGGTACGATGAAGGAAGGAGACAAAATTCCTTCGATCCGCACGCTGTCGGAACGGTATGTGTGCAGCAAAAGCACGGTCATCCGCGCGTTGTCCGAACTGGAGCGGGGACATCTGATCTATGCGTCGGCCAAAAGCGGATATTACGTCCTCGGCCGCGCGGCCCGGGAAGAACCGCTCAGCCGCGCGATCGATTTTGCCCATTCCGCGCCGGACCCGGACATTTTCCCGTACCTCGATTTTCAGCAGTGCCTCAACAAAGCGATCGACACGTACCGCAACGACCTGTTTATCTACGGCACCCCGGGCGGGCTGCCGTCGCTGGTCCGGGAAATGCAGCGGCATCTGGCGGGCTACCAGGTGTTCGCGGAGCCGGAGCGGATCTTTATTACTTCGGGCGCGCAGCAGGCGCTTACGCTGCTGGCCGGGATGCCTTTTCCGGGCGGGCGGCAGACGGTGCTCGTGGAGCAGCCGACGTATCCGCTGTTCGCGGCCTACCTCGAAGCGCACCGCATTCCGGCCGCCGGCATCCGCCGCGACGCGGACGGGATCGACATGGACGAGCTGGAGCGGATTTTTCGCGGCGGGGACATCAAGTTTTTCTACACGATTCCGCGTTTTCACAATCCGCTCGGCAGTTCGTACACACGCCGGCAAAAAGAGCAGATCGCGAAGCTTGCCGCCCGCTACGGCGTCTATCTCGTCGAAGACGATTACATGGCCGACCTGGAACAGGACGCCAAGTCCGATCCGCTGTACGCTTATGACCGGGAAGGGCGGACGATCTATCTGAAAAGCTATTCCAAAATCCTGTTCCCCGGCCTGCGCGTAGGCGCCGCGGTGCTGCCGTCCGAGCTTGCCGAATCGTTCGGCCGCTACAAGCAGCTGCAGGACATCGACAGTTCGATGCTATCGCAGGCCGCGCTTGAGCTGTATTTGAAAAGCGGCATGTTCGAGCGGCACCGCGAAAAAATCCGCGGCTGCTACAACCGGCGCTCCGAACTGCTGAGCCGCGCGATCGGGCTCGCCCGGGACACGCATCCCGGCGTGTTCGGCGGGCCGCTGCCTTCTCCGGGCGGCATCCACACGCATCTGCTGCCCGAAGCGTCCGCTCCGCTGACCGGCGTGATCGAGCGGCTGCGCCTCCGGGGCGTGCATGTCGAGAGCGCCGGCACGCATTACCTGAACGGCTTCCGGGCCGATGCCATGCTCAAGCTGAACGTGTCCGGCGTGCGCGAAGCGGACATTCCCGGCGGCGTCGCTGCTGTCGCCGAAGAGCTGGCGCGGGTCTCGCGCCGATTGCAGCCCCATACCCCCTAATCCAACCGAAAAGGAGCAACCGCCGAATGGAGCTTTTTATTAGTATTCTGTTCATGCTCGCGATCATCGGGATCTCGAACGTGGTCAACCGATTCCTGCCTTTTGTGCCCGTCCCGATTATCCAGATCGGCCTCGGCGTCGCCGCCGAGCTGCTCCCGCCGCATATCCATGTGCCGCTGGAGCCGGAACTGTTCCTCGTGCTCTTCATCGCACCGCTGCTGTTCAACGACGGACGGATCATTCCGCGCGGCGAGCTGTGGAACCTCCGGGCTCCGATTCTGCTGCTGGCGCTCGGGCTCGTCTTCGTCACCGTCGTCGTATTCGGCTATTTGATTCATTGGGTCATCCCGACCATTCCGCTGGCTGCGGCGTTCGCCCTGGCGGCGATTCTGTCGCCGACGGACGCCGTTGCGGTCGGTTCGATCGCCGGACGAATCAAGCTGCCGAAAGACATCATGCGCCTGCTCGAAGGCGAAGCGCTCGTTAACGACGCGTCGGGCCTCGTGGCGTTCAAGTTCGCCGTAGCCGCCGCCGTCACGGGCGCGTTCTCGATCTATCAGGCTTCGCTGAGCTTCCTGCTGATCGCGATCGGCGGTCTGCTCGTCGGCGCGCTGCTGTCGTTCGTCATTATCCGTATCCGCGTCTTCCTGCGCCGCCTCGGCATGGAAGACGAGACGCTGCACGTGCTGATCCAGCTCGTGACTCCGTTCGTGCTGTATCTGGTCGCCGAACATCTCGGCCTGTCCGGCATCCTCGCCGCCGTCTCGGGCGGCGTCGTCCACGCGATCGAACGCGATCGCGCCGAGTCGGTGCGGGTCAAGCTGCAGGTCGTCTCGAACAGCACGTGGTCGGTGTTCCTGTACGTGCTGAACGGTCTCGTGTTCGTCCTGCTCGGATTGCAGCTGCCGGAAGTACTCGGCACCGTGTTCGAAGATCCGGCTATCAGCAGCCTCGGCGCGCTGTGGCACGTAACGTGGATCTCGGTCGGCCTGATCGTGCTGCGCTTCCTGTGGATCTATGCGTACTGGTTCTTCACGAGCCGGGGCAGCAGAATCGGCCGCACCGGCAAGTCGCTGTTCCAGGCGGCGCTGCAAACGGCGCTGTCGGGCGTGCGCGGAGCGGTGACGCTCGCGGGTGCGTTCTCGATTCCGCTCGTGCTGAACGGGGGCCTCGCGTTCCCGGAACGCAACTTGATTCTGTTCCTCGCCGCCGGCGTTATCTTGTTCACGCTGCTTGCGGCCAGCGTCCTGCTGCCGCTGCTGTCGGGCAAGGAAGCGGCCGAAGCGCCGCAGGCCGAGCAGCCGCTCAAGCGCCGCATTCTGAGCGCGATCGCGCAGCGAATCGGCCAGGAAGAACTGGCCGAAGGCCGCTCCGGCGTCAATGCGACGGAAATTCATGACTTCACGAAATATTTGCAGCGCATGGAAGAAGCGACCAGCGCGTATTCGCTTGACCCCGAAGCGCCGCGCCGCGAAGCCGACCTGATGTACGCCGGTATTCGCGCGCAGCGCCGGGAACTGAGCAAGATGGTTCAGGACGGCGATCTCGGCCAAGAAGAAGCGACGCCGGTGTTCGAGCATCTGGCCCGGATCGAAGAGAGCATCCCGGGCCGGCTGGAAGCGCGCGTCACCGCTCCGGCGGCCGATATCGGCCGCTTCGCCGCCGCTTTGTTCGCCCGCGGCCGCCGCGGCGAACTGACGGACAAGCACGCGTTCTGCTCGCTGCAGACCGCCAAGACGCGTATGGCGCAGGCCGCGATCGAAGCGATCGACAAGCGCACGAACGACTCCAACCGGGCCGAAGCGAAGCGCCTGACCGACGGCTACAACCAGCTGATCGCAAGGCTTGCGAAGACGGACTTCGGCCTGCTCGGCGAAGAGACCGAGGAGGAGCGGGAAGAACGCGAGGAACGGATGCAGGAGCGTCTGTCCGCTATTCAGGAGCAGCGCGACCATGTGCAGCGTTTGTTCGAAAAAGGCGAAATTTCCCGCGAACTGGCCGGCCGCCTGCGGCAGTTCATCCGCTATTTGGAGACCGACGTACCGGAAGAAGAAAACTTCGGGCATTGAGTCCAAGCCAAAAAGCGCACCGTCCTCTATGGACGGTGCGCTCGGCGGGCCGGGGATCCGGCCTGTTGCCCCTATCGTTCGATTTCAGACTCCCGCCGCGGATCGCCTCCGCAGCGGGAGTTTTTTGGCGTGCGCGTAGATCGGCTTGCAGGCCTGCCTCCACGTCTGTGCGCGGCCTGATTGCGCTTCGGCTTCATCCGGCAAGTTCACCCGGCGAGGTCATCCGGCGAGCCGATCATCTGCCGTTCGATCTGTTTCATGGCGTAGAAATAACCCTCGCTGCGCATCAGTTCCGCATACGTGCCGCTTTCGACGACGGAGCCGCGGTCGACGACGACGATCCGGTCCACCCGCTCAAGACCCGCGAGGCGGTGGCAGACCATGATCAGCGTATCGCCTTCGGCCCGTTCCAGCAGCGCTTCGAGCACGCGGCGTTCGGTCACGTAATCGAGCGCGGAAGTCGGCTCGTCGAGCAGCCACAACCGGCCGTTTTTGAGCAGCGCGCGGGCGACGGCCAGCCGCTGCTTTTCGCCGTCGGACAAATTTTCGCCTTTTTCCAGTACGGGATCTTCGGGGCGTTTGTCCGTCAGGTCGACCTGCGCCAGCACGCGCCGCAGTTCATCGTCGCCGATAGATTCGTCCGCGAGCAGCAGGTTGTCGCGAATCGTGCCGCGGAAAAAGTGGCCCGATTGAAGCACGACGTTGGCTTCGCGCCAGAGGTCTTCCGCGTCCAGCTCGCGGAGCGGCACGCCGCTGAGCGAAATCCGGCCTTCCGTCGGCGCATGCAGCTTGAGGATCAGCTCCAGAATGCTCGTCTTGCCCGAACCGCTCGGGCCGACGATCGCCGTCTTCGACCCGGCTTCGAAGCGGAGCGTAACGCCGCTCAGCACGGGCCGCCAGTCTTCGGCGTACCGGAACCCGACGCCGTCCAGCTCGACGGCGACAGCCGCGCCGCGCTCCGGCTGCGCCGCCGCCGGAACGGCGCCCGAAGCACCTTCCGCGCTCAATTTGCCGCTCGCGTCCGCTCCCGCCACCCCGCGAGCTTCCCCGTCCGCGAACGTCTCGCCCAGCCGGCGGGCGGCGAAGGCGCTGTCCCGCTTGTACGCGGGCAGTGTCGCCATGGCGGCCGATTCGTCGAACACGGTCATCGACGCCATGATGAGCATGGCGAGGAACACGCCGGCCATCCGGCCGTCCGCGATCAGGAACGCGCCGAGCACCAGCACGCCCCAGGAGACGAAGAACGTGACGAAAGCGTGCAGCGATTGTCCGCGCAGCAGATGCAGCGCGTCCGATTGCTGGGCTTCGGTCAATTCGCCGGAAGCGGCGAGCAGATCTTGTTCGCGCTGCTTGAGCCGGCCGTACACTTTGAGGTCGACGAAGCCGCGGAGCAGCTCGGTCGTCTCCGCCGACAGGTCGGCGCGCCGGCGGCGTACCCGGCCGTCCGTGCGGCGCTGCCCGATCCGGACGAACGCCGGAACGGCGAAAGCCGTGAGCAGCATGCCGAGCACGAGCAGCAGCGCGATCCAGATCGAGAAGAACGACGCGAACAGCATCGTCGCGAGAAAGACCGATACGACGATGATCGGCGGATACGCGACGCGCAGGAAGTAGAACTGCAGGCTCTCGATATCGCCGACGATCCGCGCGAGCAGGTCGCCGCTGCGCGTGCGGGTCAGGATGCCGGGCGCAAGCGGCACCAGTCTGGCGAAGAAGTCTGTCCGCAGGCGGCTCAGCAGCGAGAAAGTGGCGCGGTGCGAGAACAGCCGCTCTCCGTAGCGGCTCGCGGCGCGGGCCAGGCCGAGCAGCTTGACCAGCGAAGTGAGCAGGATCAGCGTGTACAGCGGCGGCACGAACACCGTTTTGGCGATCAGGTATCCGCTGGCGGAGAAGAGGACGACGCCGGCGATTCCGGCGAGGAATCCGCCCACAATCGACAGCAGGATGTCTTTGCGCTCTTTGAGCATCGCCCGGGCAAACAGGGAACGTTCGGTCATGCCGTGACCCCCTTTCGCTGAATATCGATCATCTGCGCGTACGCCGGCAGCGTATGCAGCAGTTCGTCATGGCTGCCGCTGCCGATCAGCCGGCCCTGCTCCATGAACAAGATGCGGTCCGCCTGCCGGATCGTGTGCAGGCGGTGGGCGATCGTGATGACGGTCGCCTGCCGCGACAATTCGGCGATCGCCCGCATCAGCACCCGTTCGGTGTGCAGGTCGAGCCCGACCGTCGGTTCGTCGAACAGCAGCACGGACGGCCGCTTGAGAAAAGCCCGGGCCAGCGCCAGCCGCTGCTTCTCGCCGCCCGACAGGCCGCGGCCGCCGTCGCCGACGACCGTATCGTAGCCGTGCTCAAGCTCGGCTGCGAGAACCGACAAGCCCGCCGCTTCTCCTGCCTGAACGATCTCTTCGCGCGAGACGTCCCGGTCGGCGCCGATCGCGATATTGTCCGCAACCGTGCCGGCGAAAATGTACGGGTGCTGCGTAATGTAAGTGACGCGCGCGAACCAGTCGTCTTCGTTGGTTCGCGTCAGTTCGCGGCCCGCGATCCGGACTTCGCCCGACGAAGGCGGCAGCAGTCCGGCGATCAGATGCAGCAGCGTCGTTTTGCCGGAACCGCTTTTGCCTGCGATCGCGATCTGTATGCCCGGCTCGATCTCAAGCGAACCGGCGTGCAGCGAGAACGCGTCTTGCCCATAGTCGAACGAGAGTCCGCGCAGCTCGATCAGGGGCGGGTGAGCGCCGTGCTGACGTCCATGCGACGTTCCCGCCGCCGCATCCGCGTCGACGTTCATCTTCGCCGCGCCGGGCATGGATGGATCAAGCGCCGCCACGCCGCTCCCGCCGCGTGCGCCGGTCGGGGCAGCGCCGGTGCCGTTTGCCGCCAAAGCGACTTCGATATTGCGGATCGCACCGAGGCTGGTGCGTCCGCCGTGGAAAGCCGTGCCCATATTTTTGAGCAGATTATAAAATTCCGGCACGAGCAGCAGCACGAGAAAAGCGGCATGGAACTGCATCGTTTGGAACACGACGAGCTGCAGGGCAAGATCCAATGCCACGATGCCGATGCCGAGCATGACGATCGTCTCCAGCGCGAACGTGTTGGTGAACGCGACCCGCAAAATGTCCATCGTCGCGTCGCGGTAAGACAGGCTGCTGCGCTCGATTTCCTGCTGCTGCCGCTTGGCCCGCCCGAACAGTTTCAGCGTCACCAGCCCCTGCAGCGAATCGAGGAACGTGCCGGAGAAAGCGGCGAGCTGCTCGAACTTTTCTTCCGATTTGTGCTTGGTTTGAATGCCGATCAGCGCCATAAACAGCGGAATGAACGGAGCCGTGAACAGCAGGATCAAGCCCGACGGCACGTGCACGACAAAAACGGCGATCAGGATCAGCAGCGGAATGATCGAAGCTTCGATCATTTTCGGCGTGTATTGGCTAAAATAACCGTCCGCTTCGTCTACCGCGTCGAGCGCGAGACTGACTTTGCCGCCTGTCTGTCCCTGCCGCGCCGCGAGCAGCGGATTGGCGGCCAACGTCCGCAGCAGCCGCGCCCGCAGTTCTTTTTTGGCGTCCGCCGCGATCCGCAGTCCGATCTGTCCGTTGGTGTGAGCCAGCAGCGTGCGCATGGCCATGACGACGAGCAGCGCCGCGAACGTGAACAAGAGCGCGGCCGGGGCCGCTTTTTCCACGAACACGCGCTGCACCGCTTCGGCCAGCAGCACGGCCTGCCCGATCGTCGCGGCGCCGAGCGCAAGCGAGACCAGCCGGATCAGCAGCGTCCGCTTGCGATGCGCCGCCATCAATTCGGGCAGAAGTCCGCTTTTTGCGCGTCCGCGTCGGGGTTTGCTTGTTTTCATGGCCGATCGCCTCCTTATTTTTTCCCTTTGACGTAATCCGCATCGAACAGGAACAGCCGGAACACGAGTGCAAGCGACGGGATGAGCAGCAGCAGCCCGGCGACGAAGACGACCACGAGCGCGATGCCCATCGCTTCCTGCGTCGCCCCGCCCTGAATCGTGATGTACGGATCGAGGATGTACGGATAATGTCCGATCCCGTATGCGAAAAACGCGCACAGAAACTGGAGCATCAGTCCGATAAACGCCCAGCCGTAAGCACGGCCTTTGAACAGCAGCCACAGCACGATGAGGAAAAAGACGACAGACAGCCCGAGCAGCCACCACAGATCCATCATGTTCTGGAAATGCCGTTCGTTATGCTGGCTCAGATACAGCACCGACGTGAACGCGGCGATGATCGTCGGCGTGCTCCAGAACAGGGCGTAGCCGCGCATCAGCTCAAGCGCCGGCTTGTCGTCCGCCCGCGACGCGTAGAACGCGAGGAACGATGCGCTGATGAACAGGACCGACGTGAGCGCCAGACCGACGATGCTCCACGCCAGCGGGCTCGTGAACAGCGCCAGATAGTCCAGCGTCACAATTCCGTTGTTTTCGGTAATAAAGCCGCCTTCGGACAGCACGAGCGCCACGGACAGCGAAGCCGGAATAAGCAGGCCGGTCGCGCCATAGAGAAACAGGAAGACGATATTTTTCTTCGAGCCGTAGTTCTCGAACGCATAGAACGAACCGCGGATCGCGAGCAGGATAATGGCGATGCTGCCCGGCACGAGCAGGGCCGAACCGTAATAATGCGCCGCGTCCGGGAAAAATCCGATCAGACCGACGAAGAAGAAGACGAAGAACACGTTCGTGATTTCCCATACCGGCGACAGATAACGCGAGATCAACCGGTTGATCAGATGATCGTTGCCTGTCAGGCGCGCATAGAAGGCGAAGAACCCGGCGCCGAAATCGATCGAAGCGACGATCAGATAGCCGTACAGAAAGATCCACAAGACGGAAATGCCGACAATTTCGTAGCTCATGATACAGGATCACCCGCTTTCTTCGCCTGTTCGTCTTGCAGCGCCTGCTGCTTGGCGTGCGCCGCTTTCTCCAATTCGACTTCGGCCGGATTGTCGCGGAACAGCCGGCGCAGGACGACGGCGCACATCGTGCCGAGCAGGATGTACAGCGTCAGGAACACGAAGAACAGCGCCACGATGCTCGGAGAAGTCGTCGCGGCCTCTTCGACCCGCATATAGCCGCGGATCATCCACGGCTGCCGCCCGATCTCGGCGTAGAACCAGCCCAGCTCCACGCCGAGGAACGCAAGCGGCCCGCCGAACACGATCACGCGCAGCATCCAGCGGTTGAGCTCGCCGCTCTTTTTGCGCAGCCGAAGCAGGAGGAATACGGCCGAGACGGCCAGCAGGGTGAAGCCGACGCCGACCATGGCGTCGAACAGGTAATGCACGAGCAGCGGAGGCTGTTCGTCGAGCGGGAACTCGTCGAGTCCCGTCACTTCCGCGTTGAAGTCGCTGAACGCGAGGAAGCTGAGCGCATTCGGAATATGCAGCGCACCCATAATCTCGCGTTCGGCGTTCAGCCAGCCGAGGAAGATCAGGTCGGCGCCTTGCTCCGTCTTAAAATGCCATTCCGCGGCCGCCAGCTTCTCCGGCTGATGCTCCGCGAGGTACTTGGCCGATACGTCGCCCGCAAGCGCCGTCAGGAAGCTGAACAGCAGCAGCACGCCCATCATGAGCTTGAGCCCTTTTTTGGCATAGTCCGTCGCGCCTTTTCGCAGGATCGAAAACGCCGCGACGGCGGCCAGCAGCGCAGCTCCGGTCATGTAGGCCGACGCCAGCACGTGGAACACTTTGGACGGCGTCGCTTCGTTGAACATCGCCTGCAGCGGATGCACCGCCGTGAACTGTCCCGCTTCGTACAGGAACCCGGCGGGCTGGTTCATGAAGCCGTTAACCGACGTGATGAAGAACGCCGACATGGCCGCTCCCAGCACGACAGGCACCGTCAGCAGCCAGTGCAGGTACGGATTGCGGAAGCGATCCCAGGTGTACAAATAAATGCCGAGAAAGATCGCTTCGAAAAAGAACGCGAACACTTCCATGAACAGCGGCAGCGCGATGACGTTGCCCGCCATCTGCATAAAGTTCGGCCAGACGAGCGCCAGCTGCAGCGCGATCGCGGTGCCCGTAACGACCCCGACCGCGACGGAGATCACAAAGCCCCGTGTCCAGCGTTTGGCCATAAGCGTGTAATGATTGTCTTTTTTGCGGATACCCACGAATTCGGCGATGGAGACCATCAGCGGAATCGCGACTCCGATCGTAGCGAAAATGACGTGGAACGACAGCGTTAACCCCGTAACGAGCCGGCTCCACAGCACCGTATCGACCATCATGCGACATCTCCCCTTTCCCGATTTGGCTTCTTTCATTTTTGCGCCAATGAATTGAGTTCAGTATATCGGGACGATCCGCGCGAGCGGAGGGATCGGCGAACGGTTTCAAGAAAGGGTCAAAGCTTTGCGTCGATTCCGTGAAAAAGAGCACAATGACCCGTTCGAGTCATTGTTTGCGGGAGGGAGGTGTGGTATTCGTAACTTTTTAGCATAATCGTACTGGGATGCGCTGGCTATGAGATTGATCACGGGAAGGGGGGCTTTTGAGCCCGTGACCACGCCAAAAAACCCGACCCGCCATTAGGCGGATCGGGTCTCTCTACATGCCCAGCTTGAAGATAACCTTGCCCTCCAGCCGGACTCTTATTCTCCTCAAAACCTACACCAAATGATCGTCCATCCACCCCGCGATATGCGACAGCCTCGCTACCCGCAGCGAAGGATGGCCGCCGCGGGACAGGTCGTGGCTGGCGCCCGGGAAGCGGACCAGGCGCGTTTTGCGGCCGAGGCGCTTGAGCGCGATGAACAGCTGCTCGCCCTGCTCGATCGGGCAGCGCAGATCCTGCTCGCCGTGCAGGATGAGCAGCGGCGTGCGCATCTGCTGCACATAGGCGAGCGGCGAATGTTTCCACAGCAGCTCGGTATCCTGCCACGGATCGCCGCCGATCTGGTCTTCGGTAAAGTACGGCCCGATATCGCTCACGCCGTAGAACGAAATCCAGTTCGAGATCGAGCGCTGCGTCACGGCGGACTTGAAGCGGTCCGTGTGGCCGATGATCCAGTTGGTCATGAAGCCGCCGTAGCTGCCGCCGGTCACGCCGAGACGCTTCTCGTCGATATAGGCGTAGTTCGCCAGCGCATAATCGACGGTCTCCATGAGGTCGCGGTAGTCGCCGCCGCCGTAATCGCCGCGGCAGGCGTCGACGAATTCCTGGCCGTAGCCGTGGCCGCCGCGCGGATTCGCGAAGATGACGGCATAGCCTTTGGCGGCGAGCAGCTGGAATTCGTGCATGAACGTATGGCCGTACATCATATGCGGGCCGCCGTGGATCTCCAGAATCGTCGGCACTTTCGGCGTTCCGGCCGAAGCGGCAGCCGCCGCGTCGAAGCCGACCGGCTGCATGATCCAGCCCTGCACGTTCCAGCCGTCTTCGGTCTGCACCCAGAACGATTCCGGCGCGCTCAGCTCGCGTTCGCCCAGCCATTCGCCGTTGGCGTCGGTCAGGCGCGTCTCCTGCTTCGTGCCCGGCGAGAACCGGTACAGGTCGCCCGGATTCAGCGCATCGGCGATCGCGACGACGAAGCCGCCTTCATGGTCCGGCGCCAGCTGATACACGTCGCGGTCGCCGACGATGACCTCTTCGTGGCCGGAGCCGTCCGCCGCGAAGCGGGCCAGCCCCGCGCTGGCGTGACGGGTGAACAGCGCGTAGACGGAGCTGCCGTCTTCGGAGAACAGCGGCGCCGGCGAAGGCAGCATCGAGCGCATATCGCCCACGACGAGGTTGCCGACAAGCAGGTCGCGGTCGTCGGTCAGGCAGAGAATGTCGCCGCCTTCGGCCGGGATGCTGTACAGCCGGTTCAGCGTCGCGTTGTGGTACGAACGGTCGCTCGCGAAGAACGCGATCTTCGAGCCGTCCGGCGACCAGGCCGGCTGGCCGATGCTCCAGTTCGAATCGGTCAGCTTGCGGCGGCTGCCGCCGTAAGCGTCCGCGACGTACAGGTCGCTGACCAGCAGCAGGTCCGGATCGGTCTCGTCTTCGCTGTCTGCCGGAATGTAGGCGGTGAAGGCGATCGTCGTACCGTCCGGCGACCAGGCGAAGCTGCCGACGTCGAACTCGCCCGACGTGACGGCCTGCGCCTCGCCGTCTGCCGCGTCGACGACAAACAGATGGCTCCGCTTGCCGTTCCACAGGCCCGAGCCGTCGCCTCTGTAGCGGATCCGGTCGACGACGAGTTCTTTGAGCGGCTTGTCTTTGGAAGGTGCGCCTCCCTCGCCGGTCTTCGCTTGGCCGGCGTTTTCTTGGCCGACCTTCGTTTCGCCGTCGATGCCCTTCTTGCGTTCGCCGCCCGGTTCACGGCCGTCTTCGTCCGAACCGTCTTCGCTATGGCCGCTGTCGTCCGGGTCGACTTGCGACGAGACGAGCAGCTTCGATCCGTCCGGGGACCAGGCAAAAGCGCCGGCGCCTTCGCTCAGATGCGTCAGCACGCGCGCTTCGCCGCCGGATGATGGCAGCAGCCAGATCTGGCGCTTGTCGCCATGTTTGCGGGCAAAAGCCAGGCGGGTGCCGTCGGGCGACCACGCCGGAGAAGCGTCCTGTTCGCCCGACGTGAACAGAATGTCCTGCGCGCCGTCGGCCGACAAAGCCCGAATACGGGTCATATAGCCGTCTTTGGCTTCGTTGACGGTCCGTTCCGTGTACGCGATGCGTCCATCCGCTTTGGATACGTCGGGTGCGCCCACCCAGACGAAGCGGTACAGATCTTCCGCGGTCAATCCGCGTTGTTCGCTCATTGCTTACGCCTCCTGTGTCGTGACTGCTTGGGTTGCTGGCTTGAAGCTTTCTTTTACGATTCCATGATACGGCAAGCGTTCCCGATCGGCAAACCGGACACGCAAAAGCAGCCTCTTTTGGCGAAAGGGGGGCTTTTTATTGAGAGAAAGCGTATTCTGCGACCAGCGATTCATTGGCTAGTGGTTAAATATACCGTAGAATCTATAGTAATCGGCGCTAGAGACGCGGAATGCTACGCTTTCGGAGGACGAACGGCCGAGATCGGCGATCCGAAAGGGAAGGGTGAATCAAAACGCAAATGAGGGCGATGGGGAAAATTTTGCAAGTGTGGCGACGATTCGACGAATTTCCGATGGAAACGATCACGAAAGCCTGGCTGCACGCCAGAGGCGAACGATTCGCGCCGAGAAGCGTCGATCTGATGCGCGAACAGCGCGAACGGTACGGAACGTCCGGCAACTGTTTCGATCTGGCGATGTGGCTGATGGACGAGCTGCGCGGCGAAGGGATCGAGTGTTACCCGGTCGGCCATAAGCTGGGCACCGAAGACGCGCACTGCGCCGTGATCGCGATCGGGGAAGACGGCAGCCGCTATTTGTGCGATCTGGGCGACCAGTGGATTCAGCCGGTTCTGATCGATCCGCGGGCGGAAGGGTATACGGAGCAGCCGCTGCCCGGCTTTTTCCCGGGTGCGCGCATCGCCGTACATTCGGATGCGGCGCAGGCGAGCATTCGCTACATGCGGCCCGGCGGCAAAGAAAGCTGTTCCGTGTACGATCTCAACGCGGTCGACGAAGCGGAGTTTGTGCACGCGGCGGCACATTCGCAGAGCATGCTGTCGATCCCGCTCGTTGAGCGGCGCCTGCGCACCTGCACCGACGGCAGCATCGTGCATTGGGAATATGAGAGCGGGCAGTCGCAGATCAGCAGCGATCGCGGCCTGTTCCACGAGAGCGATCCGTTCGGCGAGGACACCTGGGCCCGGCGCATCTCGCGCCGCTCCGGGATCGACGAACAGGTCGTGCAGGCCGCGCTGGATCTGTATGCGGCGGAAGGTCTGCTGTAGGCGGACAGGCACGATCGGTTTTTGGGAAAAAGAAAAGACGGAACGCGGCGCCGAGCCGCGTGTCCGTCTTTTTTTGCGTGGGGAGCCGAGCGGCCTTCGCCGCGTCTGACCGGGTGATCGTAGGCAGCCGGCTGACGACCGGCAGCTGCCGGCCAACGGTGAACCGTGAACTGCCAAAGTTCAACAGCCAACAGCCAATAGCCAAAGTTCAACAGCCAACAGCCAATAGCCAAAGTTCAATAGGCAGCCTCAACCGCCAACCCCTGGCCGCTAACGAATCGTCGTAACGCTAATTGTGCGTTTTCGACGCTTTTGACAATCTAACGAACCGAGGTAACGCTATTCGCCGAATTCGGAGCTTTTTAGCCGCTTTTCAGCCCATTAGCGTGCTGACGATTCGTTAGAAATCGAAAACGGCTCAAAAAGCCCGAATAGCGTGCTGACGATTCGTTACCCTCGCCGCTGAGCCCGCCCGCACCTCCGCCCGGCGCTTGTGCCTCCGCGTCTGTCCGCGCTTCCATGTCCGCCTGCGCCTCTGCGCCTGCGTCTCCGCGTCCGCCTGCGCTTTCCGAGCCCGCACGAAATCACTGTTTTCCCGGATTACAACTTCCGTACCAGATGAATATCCAGCGGCTCGCGGGCGAACAGTTCCGGATCGGGTTCCGCCGCGATTTCGCTGCCGAAACTGCGGTAGAAGCCGACCGCCGAAAGGCTCTCGGTCGACGAAATATACAGCGCCTTCGCGCCGCGCAGAGAAGCTTCCCGGCTCAACAGTTCCATCAGCCGCCGGCCGATGCCGCGTCTGCGATAAGGGCGGCCGACGTACATCAGGTCAACCTGCAGCATATCCCCTTCGGAGCCGAGCGGCCGATGACCCAGCACGCCGAACCCCGCAAGCGTATGGCCGGCATAAGCGCCGATCGCCGTACCGCCGCGCTCCAACTCCCCGATATAGCGGAGCCGAAGTTCGGCCAGCTGCGCTTCGTTCCAGGTTGGACACTCGTGTCCGGCGGGCGTCCAGATTTCTTGTCCGTTTTCGATGCGGCAGATCTGTTCGATCTTCTCGGAACGGTCGAGCTGTCCGAGATGGTCGGCATCGTCGGGATTCATTTTGCGAAAAACGAAGGCCGGGCATTTGGGCCGGCCTTCGTTTCTTTTGAGTATCATATGGGGTCCTCCGTATCGTTGCAGTCGTCTGGCGGTAGTCAAAGCTTCCGCTTCCGCCTATGCGCCAAGTGCGCCAAGCCGCGCGTAGACTCGCGTCTATTCCGCTTCGTCGTCCGCAATCACGTCCCAGGCCGCGAACAGCGACAGTCCCGCCGCAGCCGCAAGGGCGTTGGATGGTGCGTTATCCGGTTGGCAGCGGTACTGCGGTTCGTACCCGAGAGCCAGCGCATGGGCGCAGGCCGCCCGAACGGTCTGCCTGCCATAGCCGCGGCCGCGGAACTCCGGCAGCGTCAAAATGCCGAGATCGGCAAACTTCGTGCCGCTCCACGGGATCAGGCTGGCCGCGGCCGCAAGCCGTCCGTCGACGAAGCAGCCGAAGACGAGCCAATGGTCGAGCTCGACAAACGCTTCGTCGAGGTCGTCGGCCGGCGCCTGCGCGGCAAAATCGGCAAATAGGTCGGCGTCTTCCGCCGTGAGCTGCCGAACCGAATCGGGCTCCGGTTGTTCGCGAAGCGCCGTTTGGCCGGGGATCGCGAAATAAAACAGATGATCCGCGCCGTTCAGTCCGATCCCGGCCTGCCGCAGCGCGGCGTCCAGTTCGGGTGCGCCGATCTCGGACGTATCCGCCAAGCCCAACAGCCGGGCCTGCTCCGGCGACAGCGACAGCCGGCCGCCCGTATCGGGGAAATCGAGCCGCATGACGCTTCGGGAGAGAGGCAGTTCGGCATCCACGACGATCGCGTAGCGGCCCGGCGTAGAGACGCTTCGCGGCTGTTCTTCCGCCCGGCCCAGCCAGTATCCGGTCACCAACGGGGAGAAGAGAGGCAAGGGTTCTTTGCGTGCCGTCATGGGGATCGCTCCTTTTTTAGAAATAAAACTATCAGAAATCTAACTATTAGAAGTGTGAATTTTTAGAGAGACAACGCATTCCAATAGTTCCACGCCTCCAGATAACCGGGCAGGTCGTGCGGATGATGCTTGACGCTGAGCCCGATCCGGCAGTAGAGCTGAATCCGTGTTTCTTCGATCAATCTCGACCGTTCGACCTGAACACGTTCCAGCAGATCGAAGGCGGCGAGCAGCGTCTCAAGATTCAGGTCGTCGGGCGAGGAGCAGAATGCGTACAGAAAATCGTACAGGATCGGCCCTGCCATCGGCGACGGGTCGATCACGCCGACCAGCGCCTCTTCGCGGTACACGAAATTGTGGACGCCGGTGTCTCCGTGCAGCCAGTATTTTTCGGTCGGCTCCGCCCCGGATCGTACCGCATGGGGAGCGAAGAGGCGCTCGGCCGTTTGCTTGACGCAGCGGTAATCGTCGTCCGTCAGCACGCTGCCGAGATTGCCGCGCGCTTCTTCGATCCCGATCTCGTTGAAGTGCTGCCAGCTTGCTCTCGGATATTCGGGCCGCCCCCAGTAATCGGCGTCTTCGCAGCGTACGTACCGGTTGAGCAGCTCCTGCGTCAGCCGGCGCATCCAGTCTTTTTTGTCGCCGCGGTTGAAATGGGTCGTGCCTTCGATGAACGCGTACGCCAGATAAGAATCGTCCGCGGCCGCCAGCAGCACGCCGGGCAGCAGCGGGGAATCCGCGTAGGTTTCAAGCAGCTGCCGGGCGGGCCCAAGCGAAGCGGGGTCATCGAATTTTAACAGATAGGCGTTCGATTCCCGGGATTCTACCTTCAGCGCAAGCCCTTCGGTCGTACCGGACAAGGTGTGCATATGCACGATTTCTTCGTGAACGCCGTGCGACTTGAACAGCGCGTTCACGTGAAGCAGGGTCGATTCGAACATGGTGAACGGGACTCCTTTTTGGCGGCGTTTCTACAATTCCACCGCGTAACGCTGTTCTTCGGTCTCGATCTCGAAGCCTGCCGCCCGGTAGACGCGCAGCGCGTCTTCGTTGAGCGCTTCGACGTCCAGCTCCGCATCGGCGCAGCCGCGCGAGCGAATCTCGTACAGCGCCCGGTTCAGCAGCGCCGAAGCGAGGCCGCGTCTGCGATGCTTGGAGAGCGTCAGCACTTCTTCGATCTCGCCCGTCTCACCGTCCGATACCCAGTACATGAGGCTTGCGGCCGCCTTGCCGTCCGCGTGAATCTGCAGCATCCGCCAGCCGCTGCGCGACGCCAGATCGGCCAGTCGATCGGCTCCGATCGGCGTTTCCGGCCAGATCTCCATATCCAGCGCCAGATAATCGTCGGCCTGTTCGCCGCTCAACGCGTCGAATTCGCGCCAGGCGTAACCGTCCGGCAGAGGGAAAGCCGATGCAGCCGCCTCATTTTCAACAGGTTCGACGGATTCGACGGCGTCCGGCGAGTGCCGATCCGCGAACGTATGGCACATCCGGTACTGCCGCTTCAGCGGCGAGAACTCCGGACGCGCGGTGAAATAGCCGGTATTGGCCGCTTCTTCCGCATAGTTGCCGAAACCCAGCAGCGTGCCGTGCGTATTGGGAAGAAGAGCTTTGAGCTCCAGTGCACGGGCATGAAGAACGTCGTACATTGCGCCGAGCAGCTCCGTGTCGGTTTCGCGTTCGGGCAGCGTTTTTAAATTGAAAAAGATACGGTGTTGGCTCGACGGTTTCGCCGTAGGCGGCATCGTGCTGAAGACGTCGACCTGGCCTTTGGCGATCATCTTGCCGTCTTCGAACGCGCAGTAGACATTCGTCCAGTTGTCCGGTTCGCCGACCCACCAGAAGGTGACGCGCCGTCCTTCGGCCGCTTGAGTGTAGAAGGCACCGAGTGCCGGGAAGTCGCTTTCTTGAAAAGGTCGGATCGAATATACGGAAGTATGGGGTTGCATAGGCATTACGTCCTCCTTGAGAATATCGGAATTTGCAGAATGATGGGGCATAAAAATAAAACCCTCCTTTCCGGCGGGCAGCCCGCCTGCTTCCAGTATGCTTCAGCATCGCGGAGAGAAATGAACCGTTCTTGCGCAGATGCGGTCAAACGGAGAGAAAAAACGTCTACACGCCCAAATGTCGAAGCTGACGCCTGCGGCATTTTTTGTTAGGATGGAAACCGTAAGGGAGCCCGGCATGCAGCGGGACAGCAACGGAAAAGAGAACCGGACATGAACAAGAAATCGCAGCGCCGCGAACCCGGCGAACTGAATAAGAAGCCGGAGCACCGACCGGAGTACCTGCCGGACAATCGACCGCCTGCAGAGGCGGCTTCCGGGCAGCCGGGTGACCCGGATCGTTCGGGCGGCCCGACACTGGCCGGCGTGCCTGCGGCGCCCGTTCCGCCTAGCCCGCCCGGGTCTGCGGCGCCTGAGCCGCCCGTTCCGCCTAGCCGGCCCGCGTCGCCGCCAAGCCGCGAGAACTTCGGCCGGCCCGAGACGCTGGGCACGATCGAACGGGTACTGGACGAAGTGGAGCGCCGCCTGACGGACAAGGTTGTTCTCGACGAGCTGGCGGAACACGCCTATCTGTCGAAGTTCCATCTGCACCGGCTGATGCGGGCGGCGACGGGCCTGCCGCTGATGGAATACATCCGTGCCCGCAAGCTGTCGGCCAGCGCGCACGCCCTGCTGGATACGAGAAGTTCGGGCACCGTGCTCGGTACGGCGCTTGCGTTCGGCTTCGAGCACGAGCAGTCGTATATCCGCGCGTTCAAGCGGCAGTTCGGCGTGACGCCGGCGCAGTTTCGCCGGGGCACCGCACAGATCCGGCTGGTTGAGCGCTACGACACGTCGGCGCTCAAGGAAATCCGCCGCGGCGTCGTGTTCGAGCCGACGTTCGTGATCAAGCCGCGCAGTTTGTACGCCGGACGCCGGGCCACCATTCCGCTCGCCGAAAATTTCGAACGCCATACGGCGAACGCGCAGGGAGTGTCTTTTTTCTATGGAGAGCATGCCCGAATTCCGCGCAAGCTGAAGCCGAGCGTGTATATCGGGCTGACGCTGTATCCGCCGGAGCACGGAGCGGAAGCGACGGATTACCTGACCTCGGCCGAAGTGTCTTCGCTGGAAGGGCTGGAAGCGCAGTGGGACACGGCGGAACTTCCGGCCGGCAAGTACGCGGTGTTCACCTATATCGGACGCTTCCACCCGGAACATCTGACGATTCATGAGCTCAACGATATCTGGAATTACATGGACGAATGGCTGCTGAGATCGCCGTACGAGCAGGCGCACGGCCACCATTTCGAATATATCGATGCCGCGTTGGCGCGGGAAGATTACTGCGAAGCGGATTTGTACATCCCGATCCGGGATCTGCGAACGTAAGCGATAGCGCCGCGCACCCTGCCGGTCTTCGGCGGTCCGTACGCTTGAGTCTGCTCTGTCGGAGCGGCTTCGCCGGTCTTCTCATCAATTTCTAATGTGCCGAACCGAAACCTCACCCATCCGTGCGGAGTATGTAACGCAAACAGACGCGATCGTCCCGGCGAAGTGCCTCGCGCACGCGCGGCCCGGAGACGTTTGCGCTACGAGGAGAGTGCATGTTCCATGAAGAAGATCATTTTGGCTCTGACCCTGTTCGCCCTTCCGCTCGCCGGCTGCTCGGCTGTCGAGGAAGTGAACCGTTCCGTCGGCTACACGAGCGATGCGGTGTCTTATATCAACGACGCTTCGCAGTGGGCGGAGCAGCTGCCGCAGCTGGCGCAGGACGCGGCGAACGATCCGCAGGCGCAGGAGAAGCTGTCGCAGGAGCTGGATCGGGTGCAGCAGAGCATCGCCGAATTCGGCCAGGCGGAAGTGCCGGGGTTCGCCCAGGGGCTGCACAGCCAGCTGACCGGCTACAACGAAAGCCTGAACGCCCAGGTCGACCAGCTTCAGCAGCGAATCGAAGCGGGCGAATTCACGCCGGAGCTGCTCCAGAACTCCGAAGTGATGCAGTCGATCCAGAATATCCGCGGATTGATGGACCAGTTCCAGCAGTTGGGGCAGTAAAGCCGGCGAGGCTGCTCAAGCGCAGAGACAGCATCCACAAAGGTCGTTCCGCAATAAGCGGGACGGCCTTTTTTACGTGCAAAAAGGAACCTTTTTCTTCAAAAAATGCCTTATTCAGAAAAAACCAAACTTTTTTGAACGGTTTTCTTGAAAACCTCTGTACCGTTCATGAATTTTCGGTATAATCTTTCATGAGAAGCGGCCGCTCCGGAGATCTCCGAGTCGGCCGCTTCGGCATACGGAAGCTAGGATCCGTTCATTCGGCAGTATCTGCTGCGTTGAATATAAACCGTTTTCGGCCAAAGGGTGGGGTAACCCCGGTGTCTACAAAAACCGAAGGAGGACTGAATACCGTTTGAAAAAGCTCGTCTGGATGGGCAGTCTGTTCTATCTGCTCATGGGATTTATCAAAGTTACCGTCGCTTCGATCATTACCGTGCTGCTGCCGCTGTACGACCGCGTCTATACGGACGCGGGCGCGCTGATCTTTATCGAGTTCGGCGCCTCGATCTTCGGCATGCTGATCCAGCCGTGGCTGGCGAACCGCATGTCCAAAAAGACGATGCTGCATATCGGCGCGTGGGGCGTGGCCGCTTCGTATCTGCTGATCGCGTTCCTGCCGCCGTGGCCGCTGCTGCTGGCCGGGTTCGCGCTCGCCGGATTCCTCGGCGGCATTATCGAATCGGTCATCGCCGCCGTCATTCTTGACGGCCTGCAGTCCAACGCCGCAATCGCCATGAGCCGGCTCGAAGTCGCGTTCGGCGTCGGCTCGCTGATCCTGCCGCTCACGATCGGCATGCTGATCGTAAGCGGGCTGTGGAACTACGCCCTGTTCGGCATCGCCGCCTACTGCGTGTTCCTGTCGCTGTTCGTACGCTTTACCCGCTTCGGCGACGCGGAGCCGCTGTTCGTTCCGGCGCACCGGGCCGAAGTGCCAAGCGCCGTTCCGGCGGGCGCCGCTTCGTCCGGCCCGGTCGGGGCGGTCGTGGCCGCCGCCGCGACGCATCACCCTTCGGCGGGGAAAAAGCGACTGCTGCGCACGTCCGGCGCGCTCATGCTGCCGGCGTTTATCCTGCTGTTCTTTTTCTACGGCGCGACGGATATCGGCCTGGTCAACTACCTGCCTTCGCTGATGCTGGAGACCGGCATGGCCGATGCCGCTACCGCCCCGATCAGCGTCACCGTGTTCTGGGCCGCGATGATCGCGGGACGGATGTTCGCGGGCTACGAAGCCGAGAAACTGGGCTACCGCAAATACCTGTTCATCCATTGGGGCGGCATGATCGTGCTGCTGTCGCTGTTCGCGCTTAACCGCAGCGCCGCGATCGGCTACGTCCTGATCGTGCTGCTCGGCCTGACGCTGTCCGGCCTGTACGTCGTCACGCTCGTCTATGCCAAGACGCTGATGCCGCGCAACGTGGCGCGCAACACCAGCATTCTGATGGCGGGCTGCGCCGTCGGCGGCGGATTGTTCTCTGTCACGGCGGGCCGCATGCTCGATGCGCTGCCGCCTTCCTACGTACAGTGGACGATGGCCGGCATCGCGCTGCTGAGCCTGCTCACTTACGTCGTCTACGCCAAGGAACAGCGTGCGGAGCGGGCGTCGGACATGGTACGGGCTTAAAAGTTAAATAAAATTTGGGATATTTCGTACTTTCCGTAGGCGCCGACTCCGCACTCCGGTACAATGGGGAAATGATTCAAAGGCAAACGGGCGTGTTAAGCATACAACAATTGCATCGGTGGAAAATTTTCCCGGTCCGTACCTACAAAATTCTGGGCGATAGCGGAGGTCGACATGGAAACGGAAGCTCTCAAAAACGTAGAATTACTGGCACTCAAAAAGCACAAGATTTTCAAGCAAAGCGTCGTCCGCTACATGCTGCGTTCCATTCTGGCCAGCATGTTTATCGGCTTCGGCGTCATCGTGGCTTTCCGCGCGGGCAGCTTTTTCTACCTGGTGGATTCGCCGATGGCCTATCCGATGGCAGCGATTACGTTCGGCGCGGCGATCATCCTGATCTCTTACGGCGGCGGCGACCTGTTTACGGGCAACACGTTCTATTACACGTACGCGGCGCTGCGCAAAAAAATGCGCTGGCCGGAAGTGTTCAAGCTGTGGATCACGAGCTACGGGGGCAACATGATCGGAGCGGCGCTGTTCGCGGGATTTATTTTCCTGACCGGCCTGTTCGCTTCCCCGGACATCAACGCCTTCCTGCTCAACGTGGTCCAGCATAAGATGGAAGCGCCGACGGGCCAACTGTTTTTCCGGGCGATTTTGTGTAACTGGCTCGTCTGCATGGCGTTTTTCGTCCCGATGTTCATGAAGGAAAACGGAGCCAAAATGTTCGCGATGATGTTGTTCGTATTCTGCTTCTTCATCTCGGGCTACGAGCACAGCATCGCCAACATGTGCACGTTCGCGATCGCGCTGGTCGTCGAGCATCCGGCCGAGATCTCCATGGCGGGCGTCGTGCACAATCTGGTGCCGGTCACGCTCGGCAATCTGGTCGGCGGCGCAGGACTGATGGGCTTTATGTACTATTTCGTCAACAAGCCTTTTCTGAACGAAGAAGACGCGGGCAAGCACTGATCCGGCGGCAAAAGAAAACCGAATACCCAGCAGCAAGACAGGCGGACCGGGCTGACCGGTTCGTCTTTTTGATGTGCCTGGTATACACTCTAACGTAACGAACCGGAAAGGAAACGATAACGATGAGCGTAAAACGCCGGCTGTACCTTTCGAATATTTTGATGCTCGTGCTGCCGATCGTGTTGGTGATCGCGACGAGCGCCTGCCTGCTGCTCATCTATCAGGGAGTGACGGGCGTGCGCGGGCAGCCGCAGCCTCCGATGAACAACGGGGAGATGATTCCGGCGCGTCTCGACCTGGCGCGGCAGCTGTCCGCCGACCTGGCCGGAGCGGAAAGAGACGAGAGCCGGTTCTCGCGGCTGGACGACTTCAACGGCGAATACGCGGAGTCCGGCCTTCGGGCTTTTTGGTACCAGGGCGATCGGCGGATCTATCCCGCGCAGCTCCCGGAGCCGGTACCGGACGGGATTGATATGCCCGGCGAAGGCTCGTCCGCCCTGCTGACCGAGAGCTACGCGATCTACCGGGTTCCGGCCGGCGAAGGGATGCTGGCCCTGATCGACACCGAGTCGAAGCTCGATCCGGGCGGGCGTTCGCGGCAGCAGCTCTATACGGGCCTGTTCCTTCTGGCGGTCTTGATCCTGATCGTCGTCGCGACGAACCGCCTGCTGACCCGATTCGTGTTCCGCAGCATCGTGAATCCGATCGAGATGCTCGCCGAAGGCGTCCACCAGCTGCGCGACGGCAATCTCACTTACCGGATTCGTTACGTCAAGCAGGACGAGTTCGCCGAAGTGTGCCGCGATTTCAACCAAATGGCGGAGCAGCTGTCCGACATGGTGGAAGAGCGCAGCCGCAACGAGCGCAGCCGCCGCGAACTGATCGCGGGCATCTCGCACGACCTGCGCACCCCGCTGACTTCGATCAAGGCTTATCTGGAAGGATTGGAAAAAGGGGTGGCGTCCACGCCCCGGATGCAGGCCAAATATTTCGCCACGATCAAAAGCAAAGTGGAACATCTGGAGCATGTCATCAGCCAGCTGTTTCTTTTTTCCAAGCTGGATGTCGGCGAATTTCCGCTGTATCTGGAACGCGTCGAACTGGGCGCCGAGCTGAAGCGGATGTCGGAAGCTTTTGCCGCCGAATACAAGCCCAAAGGTCTCGACCTGCGGCTCGAAGGAACGCTGCCGACCGCGATCGCGGTCGTCGATCCGGTCCAGTTCCGCAACGTGATCCAGAACGTGCTGGAGAACAGTCTCCGGTATACGGACCAAGACCGGGCGGAAGTCGTGCTCGAAGCAAGCGAGACAGACCGGACGGTCGAGATTCTGCTTGCGGATAACGGGCCGGGAGTCCGGGCAGACGAGCTGGCGCGGCTGTTCGACGTCTTCTATCGAAGCGACGACTCGCGCAAGCGGACAGAGCTCGGCAGCGGGCTGGGCCTGGCGATTTCGTCCAAAGTGATCGAGAGGCTCGGCGGCCGCATTGCGGCGGAACTCGTTCCTTCGGGCGGCCTGGCCATCCGGATCGTCCTGCCCACAGCCAAATCGACGGAGGGCCTGCCCTCCAAAGGAGCCGAATATGAAAAAGATACTGATTATTGAAGACGATCTGTCGATCGCCGAGATCGAACGGGATTTTCTGGAGATCGAAGGGTTTGCCGCGGATATCGCTTCCGACGGGATCGAAGGGCTGCGCCTGGCGCGTACAGGCGGCTACGACATGATCCTGCTGGACCTGATGCTGCCGGGCATGAACGGATACGAACTATGCCGGGCCGTGCGGGAAAAGACGGACATTCCGATTCTGATGGTGACGGCGCGGGCCGAAGTGGCGGACAAAGTGCGCGGTCTCGGCCTTGGGGCAGACGATTATATCGCCAAGCCGTTTTCGCCGACGGAACTGATCGCCCGGGTCAAATCGAATCTCGCCCAGTACGGGCGGCTGACGCGAAGCAGCGAATCCGGCGGCGACCGGGAAGTGGAAGCGGGACCGATCCGTATCAATCCACGCTCTCGCCGGGCGTTCGTGCGGGAAGCCGAAACGGAATTCAAGAACAAGGAGTTCGAACTGCTGCTGCTGCTCGTATCGAATCCGTACATCGTGTTCAGCAAAGAGCAAATTTACGAGCAGATCTGGGGCATGGACGCGATCGGCGATCTGAAGACGGTCGCGGTACATATCAACCGGCTGCGCGAGAAAGTCGAGACCGATCCGCAGAACCCCGATTATATCCAGACCGTCTGGGGGGCGGGCTACCGATTCCGGCTGTAGCGCTGCTGCGCATTGTTTACCCCCGGTTTACCTTTTGTTTACCTGCGGGTTCCTTGCCGTTTACCTCTTCTTGTTAAGCTGAACGCAGAAGCTTTTAGCAGGAAAGGGGAGGAAGACCGTTGTCGAAGTTGAAGTTGACGGATATCAGGAAATCGTATCACAGCGGCGAAGTCGTCCATGCGTTAAAAGGGGTGTCGCTGGAGTTCAGGGAGAGCGAGTTCGTCTCGATCCTCGGCCCGTCCGGCTGCGGCAAAACGACGCTGCTCAATATCGTGGGGGGCCTGGACCGGTACGACGAAGGGGATCTGAGCCTGGGCGACCAATCGACCCGGCATTTCAAGGACAAAGACTGGGACGCGTACCGCAACCGTTCGATCGGGTTCGTGTTCCAGAACTATAACCTGATCGGCCACCAGACCATTTTGCAGAATGTCGAGATTGCCATGACGCTGTCGGGGATCTCCGTGAACGAACGCCGGGCCAAAGCCAAGTCGGCGCTGCAATCGGTCGGACTCGGCGATAAGCTGAACAAGCGGCCGAACCAGCTGTCCGGCGGACAGATGCAGCGGGTGGCGATCGCCCGGGCGATCGTGACCGATCCCGACATCATTTTGGCCGACGAGCCGACCGGAGCGCTCGACAGCCAGACGAGCTTGCAGGTCATGGAGATTCTCAAAGACATTTCCAAGACGAAGCTTGTCATCATGGTGACGCATAACGCCGATCTGGCCGAAGAATACAGCAGCCGGATCATCCATCTGCGCGACGGCGAAGTGCTGTCGGACAGCCGCCCGATCCTGCAGGATGCGCAGGAAGCGGAACATGCCGAACGTCCGCCTTCGAAGCCGCAGTCCGCGGGCGCCAGACTGGACGTAGGCAAAACGTCCATGTCGCCCGCGACGGCCGCCGCGCTGTCGTTCCGCAATCTGCTCACCAAAAAAGGACGCACGCTTATTACCGCGTTCGCCGGCAGTATCGGCATTATCGGCGTCGCGCTCGTGCTGGCGCTGTCGAACGGCTTGTCCAATTACATCGGGAACCTGCAGGCGGAGACGCTGTCCGGCTTACCGCTGACCGTGTCGGAGAACGCGCAGCAGGTGCAGGCGCCTTCCGGACCGCCGGATGCCCTGACGGGCGGAAGCGGCGGCGGGGCCGGCGAATTCCCGACCGGCGACGTCCTGAACGTGACCGAAGATCCCGCGCAAACGGAGCAGCATGTGAACGTGCTGACGCCGGCCTATTTCGACTATGTGGACAAGCTGCCGGTCGAACTGCCCGATGCCGTCAATGCGATCTCGTATGCCAACGGTATCGAGATGAACGTGCTGGCCAAAGGCGGAGAAGACGTCGTCAAATTCGGCACTTCGGAGACGGCCGCCGGAGGAGGAGCCGCCCTGCCTGCGGGCATGGGCAGCGCCGCGCCGAGCTATTGGTCCGAGCTGCCGGGCGACGAAGACTACGTACGGTCGATGTACGACCTGATCGGCGAAGGCAGCCGGTATCCTTCCGGCGCCGGCGAAGTGGCGATCGTCGTTAATTCGTATAACGAAGTCGACAAAGCCTTTTTGGACAAGCTCGGCCTGAACGGCGCGGACGGCGAGCGGAAGCTGACCGATTTTATCGACCGGCCGCTGCTCAAAGTCGTTCCGAACGACGCCTATTACGCCGAAAGCGCCGGCGGGCTGTTCGCTCCGGCCGGGGCGGACCGCTACGCCGACTTGTATAGCGGCAGCGAAGGCACGACCCTGACGGTCGCCGGCATTCTGCGGCTCAAAGACACCGGCTCTTCGTCGAGCGGCTTCCTGACGCCGGGTCTGGTCTATACGCCGGAGCTGACGCAGGCCGTCACCGACGACGCTTCCGGCTCGGCGATTGCCGCGGCGCAGCGGTCTTCGGACCGCGACGTGGTCTCCGGCGCTCCGTTTGCCGAAGAGACGCTCAAGGAAGCGCGCCTGCAGGCGCTGGGCGCGAAGACCGAACCGACGAGCCTCAACATCTACCCGACAGACTTCGCGGGCAAGGAAGAAGTCAAAGCTTATCTGGATGCCTACAACGAAGGCAAACCGGAGGCGGAGCGGATCTTGTATACCGATCTATCGGACGTCATCGGCTCGGTCGTGCAGACGATGATCGATACGGTCTCGTACGTCCTGACAGGCTTCGCCGCGATCTCGCTCGTCGTGTCCACGATCATGATCGGGATCATCACGTACGTGTCCGTGCTGGAGCGGACCAAAGAGATCGGCATTCTGCGCAGTATCGGCGCGCGCAAAAAAGACATTTCCCGCCTGTTCAACGCCGAGACGCTGATCGTCGGATTCACGGCGGGCGCTCTCGGGATCGGGATCGCGTATCTGCTGACGTTTGCGATCAACGCCGTGCTGAATAACGTGCTCGACCTGCGCAATCTGGCTGAGCTGTCGCCGATCCAGGCGCTGATCCTCGTGCTGGGCAGCATGCTGCTGACGCTGGTCGCCGGCTTGATCCCGGCCCGGGCGGCCACGCAAAAAGATCCGGTGACCGCGCTGCGCTCGGAATGAGTGCGCTCCGATAAGCGGGACCGTGGCGCTAAGTCTTAGGTATCCAGAGATCGACCTTATATACGGTACGGAGATCGAACACACAAAAAGGCGAACCGATAAGTATCGGTTCGCCTTTTTGGGCTGTGCGCAAGAGCGGCAAGCGCCGGAAGCGGAGATCCGCTTTAAGCGTTATTTCAGGCTGCCGCCGCCTTTTTCCGTCAGGTTCTTGATGAATTGCAGCGCTTCAGCCCGCGTCAGCGTGCCGCTGCCTTTGAACGAAGCGACCGTTTTTTGCGTTTTGCTGCTGCCGCTGGCGATGCCGGAAGAGAGCACGTAACGGATCGCGTCGTTGCCGGTACGCTCCGCGCCGTTGGCGGAAGAGAGCAGTTCGGCGACTTGAACGCGCGTCAGCTTCTGGGCGCGCGCCGTTTTGGACGCGTAGCCTTTGAGCGGCAGGTTCAGCTGCTTGGCGCGTACGTAATACGTGTTCGACCACGTGCCGGAGACAGCGTTTTTCACCTGCGGTTCGAAAGCGCGGATCAGCATGGCCAGGAATTCGGATTCGGTCACCGTGCTGCCGGGTTTGAACTGTCCGTCGGCATAGCCTTTGACCAGGCCGCGTTCAAAGCCCCAAATAATCGTCTCGCGGCCCCAGAACGTCGGCTTGATGTCCGGGAAAGGCAGTACGAATGTAGTTGGGACCGGTTCGGAGACGGTCGGCGCGGAGACGGTCGGTGCCGGCGTTACTGCGACCGGCGTCGTCGGAGTCACGGCCGGTTTGGCCGGCACGACGACAGCAGGAGCTGCGGGAGCTGGAGCGGCCGGTGCGGGAGCCGCAGGAGCCGGAGCGGCTCCGCCGCCACCGCCGCCGCCAAATCCACCGCCACCACCACCGCCGGAAGGAATCTGCGCGCTGCCGCCGGAAGGCGCAGGCGTAGGCACGACCGGCAGGTTCACGACGTCGGGAGCTGTCTGCGTCGGAGTTGGCGTAACAACCGGGCTGCCGGCATTGTTCGAAGCGGACAGCGTACGGCCGTTCACTTGGACGCCCGCCGATTCGTTACCGGCGGTGTCGACCGTCGTGAGGCGGAATGGGTAATCCGTGTCGGCCGTCAGGTTCGAAGCTGTATAGACGTTCTGCGTCACCGTCGTGAACGAAGTGTCGGTGCCGCCGTAGACGCGGACTTCCTTGAAGTCGGAATCGGCCGGAGCGTTCCAGCCGAGCGTCAGGCTGTCGACCGTAGCCTGGGTCACGGCTGCACCGTTCACTTCGCCCGGTGCGGCGAGATCCTGCTTCGACTTGAACGTTACGAAGCCGTCGCCGTACAGATTGTCGCGTCCCGGCGTTCCCAGATCAACGGCGTAGCTTTTGAGCAGCGCGCGTAGGGTAGAGGCAGAAGCGGACGGATTTTTCTCCTTGAGCAGAGCGAGTTCGCCCGCGATATGCGGAGCGGCCTGGGACGTGCCGTCCATGCCCGCGTACGAAGGATTGCCGTTGCTGTTGGGCAGGTTGCTCGGGTACGTCGAGACGATCGACACGCCCGGAGCGGAGAAGTCCACTTTCGGACCGGCGGAGGAGAAGACCGCATGCTGACGGTTCTCGTCGACCGCGGCTACCGAGATGACGCTTGCGTATTTCGCCGGATAATTGACCGTGTCGGTGTTCACGTTGTTGACCGTTCCGCTGTTGCCGGCGGAAGCGACCACGATAATGCCCTGCTCGTATGCTTTGTCGACCATGTCGTGCAGCGCCTGGGAATCGTCTTCGCTGCCGAGTGACAGATTGATGATGTCCATCTTGTTCTGGATCGCCCAGTCCAGCCCTTCCAGCACGTCCTGCAGCGAACCTTTGCCGTTCGCTCCGAGCGATTTGATCCCGTAGAGCGAGACGTTCGGCGCGACGCCGGTCACCTGCGCGCTGCCGGTGTCGGCGGCGATGATGCCGGCGACGTGGGTACCGTGGCCGTTATCGTCCGCGAAATTGTTCGTCATGTCCGGACCTACCGTGGACACGCCGCCCGCGATTTTCAGTTCGGGGTGAGCCGAAATACCGGAATCGATAACCGCGACTTTGACGCCCTGGCCGGTAAAGCCCTGGTTCCACATCGTGTCGGGCGATACGGCCTGGAAGTTCCATCTGTTTTTCTCCGCCGTATTGGGTTTGGGCGTCGAGCTGTAGCCTTCGACGTCCGCGTCCGTAATGCCGAACGAGATGTTGCGTTCGACGTAAGCGATATCCGGGTTGTTGACGAGGTCGCGCAGTTCCGTCGGGCTGACCGCAGCCGATACGGCCGGCACCGTCTCGAATTCGTGCCGGACTTCCGTCGTTTGTTGAAGCGCGGCTTCTTTGCCGTCTTCGTTTTTGTAGACGATTACGACTTCCTGGTCCGCGCCTTCGGCCGTCGCGAAATTCGCGGGCCCGGCCTGGGCGAGCAGGGGCAGAACGAGCAGAGAAGACAGGGCGACGGACAAATGCTTTTTATTCATGAATGGATTTCCTCCCGTAGTCTTGGATGCGGACGCTGTGACAGTGTTAATTACTTCTATGTATCGGCGTAGGGAAACAAGGAATTAAGAGAGTATTCTAATTTTGCGCAAAAATATTTTGGAAAATGTAAATTAAGGGAGTCCACCGTTTTTATGTTTTTACGCAAGATATTTATAGAAAGAAGTTGACTGAAAGCGCTTTTAACCTTAATGTAGAATCACATATGATCAAAAGTTAATCAATACATTACAGTAAAGAGCACATACTCTAGCAGCGCAAAGGAGAAAGACCATGAGCGGACCACACATCGCCTGGGGCATCGCGCCTATCGGCTGGCGCAACGACGACATGCCGGAGATCGGGGCGGGCAACACGCTTCAGCATCTGCTGAGCGATATCGTCGTCGCCGGCTTCGAAGGAACGGAAGTCGGCGGCTTTTTCCCGGAAGCTTCCGTATTGAACAAGGAATTGGAGCTGCGCCGTCTGCGGATCGCGGGCCAATGGTTCAGCAGCTACCTGATCCGGGACGGCCTGCCGGGCGTAATCGATTCGTTTCGCGCCCAGTGCGAGTACCTGCGTCAGGTGAAGGCCGACGTCATCGTCGTGTCCGAGCAGACGCGAAGCATCCAGGGCACCGACCGCGACGTGTTTGCGGAGAAGCCTTATTTTGACGACGCCGAATGGGACACGCTGTGCCGGGGATTGAACGAGCTTGGTACAGTCGCCGTGGAGTACGGGCTGCGCCTCGTCTACCATCACCATATGGGCACGGGCGTGCAGACGGCGGAAGAGATCGACCGGCTCATGGCCGGCACCGACGCTTCCAGAGTATCGCTGCTGTACGATACCGGCCATATTTTCGTGTCGGACGGCGGCTGCCTGCCGCTGCTGCGCAAGCATATCGGGCGGATCGGCCACGTGCACTTCAAGGACGCGCGCCGGACGGTGCTCGACGACTGCCGCCGGGAGGGCCGGTCGTTTATGCAGTCGTTCCTGAGCGGCATGTTTACCGTGCCCGGCGACGGCTGCATCGACTTCAGGGACGTGTACGCCGAGCTGATCGGGAGCGGATACCGCGGCTGGATCGTGATCGAAGCGGAGCAGGATCCCGACGTGGCGCATCCGCTGGAATACGCGCTGATCGCGCGGCGCTATATCGACGAACATCTGCTGGGCGGAGCACAGACGAATACGAGGAGGACACAGGCATGACATTGAACATCGGGGTGATTGGCACGGGCGCGATCGGCAAAGACCATATTCGGCGCATCTCTTCCAACTTGTCCGGCGCGCGGATCACGGCCGTCACGGACGTCAATCAGGAAGCGGCGCAGGTCGTCGTGGAGCAGTACGGCTTGGACGCGGTCGTCTATCCGGACGACAAGGCGCTGCTGGCGCAGGCGGATATCGACGCGGTGCTGGTCACCAG
Source organism: Saccharibacillus sp. WB 17 (assembly GCF_008634075.2). Lineage (NCBI taxonomy): Bacteria > Bacillati > Bacillota > Bacilli > Caryophanales > Paenibacillaceae > Saccharibacillus > Saccharibacillus sp. WB 17. Next base: position 101,605 of record NZ_VPFK02000017.1, read on the forward strand.
TTGGGGACCGGCGCACGAGCAGAGCGTGCTCGCCGCGATCGAAGCGGGCAAATACGTCTTCTGCGAGAAGCCGCTGGCCACGACGGCCGAAGGCTGCCGCCGCATCGTCGACGCGGAGATCCGCCACGGCAAGCGGCTCGTGCAGGTCGGCTTCATGCGCCGTTACGACAGCGGCTACGTGCAGCTCAAGCAGGCGATCGACGAGCGCCTGATCGGCGAGCCGCTGATGATTCGCTGCGCCCACCGCAACCCGGAATCCGGTCCGAACTACACGTCGGACATGGCGATCACCGATACGCTTATTCACGAGATCGACGTGCTGCGCTGGCTGATCGACGACGATTACAAGTCCGTGCAGGTGACGTATCCGCGCAAGACGCGGCACGCGCTCAGCCATATGCGCGATCCGCAGGTCGTCATGATCGAGACGCGGGGCGGCGTGCTGATCACGGCCGAGATCTTCGTTAACTGCCGTTACGGCTACGATATCCAGTGCGAAGTGATCGGGGAAGACGGTATCGCGAAGCTGCCCGAGCCGTCTTCGATTTCGCTGCGCAAAGAAGGGATGTACGGCACGCGCATCCTGATGGACTGGAAAGACCGCTTCATCGAAGCGTACGACCGCGAGATCCAGGACTTTATCGATTCCGTCAAGCGGGGCGACGTGCAGGGTCCGACCGCGTGGGACGGCTACGTGGCGGCGGTCACGGCGGACGCCTGCGTCAAAGCGCAGGAAAGCGGACAGTGGGAAGACATCTCGCTGGACGAAAAGCCGGATCTGTACGAGAGCCGTACGCTCAGCGAGGCTTAGGCTCGGGATTTACGAACAGATTGGCATAACCCAAAACGCGAGCGTCACCGGAGCGATTCCGGTGACGCTCGCGTTATTTGTGTGACGCCTTCCCTTTGTCGTTCGGCCTTCTTCCCCATGTCTGCGCAAAAGCATATCCCAGATGCTCGAAAGCCCGCTGCAAATGCCGATAAAAAGTCGCCCGGCTCATATGCAGCGATTCGGCCAGTTCGGACTTTCGATAGCTGCGGCGCACGTAACTTTCCCGCAGGATATGCTGCTCCGCATCCGTAAGGGGCGAAGGGGCGGAACCCTCTTCGAGAAAATGCAGCACCCATTCGCGCGCTTTCGCGCCTGTACAGCCTATTTTTTGCAAAGAAGCCAGTTCTTCAAGCGCCGCGTCTTCGTATAAATGCTCAAGCAGATGCCGGGTCTCTTCCCTTGACAACGCGGGAAAGCCCGGCCGGTCGGGAGCGCCCGAAGTCCGGGTATTCTGCCGAAGAATGCGCCGGATCCACACTTCGAAGGTCGCCTGTCTGAAGTCCAGTTCCCAGAGATGAAGCCCCGCCCGGTCATTCGATGACGGGGCGATCGGAATTTCTTCGAACCCCATGCCCGGCAGCAGCGCATTCAGTTGCAAATCCGCGGTGGGCACGAGCATGCGAAGCCCGTTCATCGCTTCCAGCGCCAAAGAACGAAACAATATCCCGCCCAGCTCCTCCGGGCCGTACAGAGATTGTTCCACGTCCACGGCCGCCAACAGGATGCACAGCGTGTCCGCCGCTTCCGGCGGAAGATCGCGCGAAGCGGAGAAGGCCGTGTCCAGCAGCGCCGCATCTTCGGAAGCGTGTGGGTCCAACAGGGACAGCGTTTGACGATGCAGTCGAAGACCGGCGCAAAAAGCTAACGGCCGCCCGTCTTCTTGCCGGATTACGCGTATGCTTTCGGGCGCCTCTCCGGCAATGTCGTTCAACAACAAAGCATGTCTTCCGCTTGCCACCAGCTCGGACTGCCAGTCCGAACGAGCCAGCGATACGGCCAGAAGCCGCTGCAATTCCGGCAGGTCTTCGGAGCGGTAGACCGTCTCCCGTTCGGGTTCCCGCTGCCTCAGGCTCGAAAAATCCGCATAAGGATGAGCGGCAGGGAGCTGCTCGCGGTACAACTCCAATGTGTGGGCCGCAATCCGCATTTGCAGCAGCCGGTTCGCCGAAGGATAGCGTTCGGCAAGCCGTTCCAGCACTTCGGACCGCATGCTGTGATACCGGCCCGGATCGCGCTTCTTGTAGTCTTCCCTCAATATCCCGGCAGCTAACCCATGTAGAGCAAGGCCGTCCGCTTCGGAGCGAACGCACGACAACGCCGCGAGCGCCATATAATCCGCCACGCTCAGCGGAGGGTCGAGCAGCTCATTCAACAGAGTCTGATCCGCGGCGGGCAGCAGCGACAGAAGCTGCAAAGCTTCGTACAGGCGAGGGGCGGAAGCCTCCTTGAGCATTTCCGCGCTCAGAATGCGGGGGAGTCGGTGCGCTTGCTGTTCGCGTTCTTGTCCGCGGCGCCGCATCATGTCCACCGTCAGCGCCAACAGCAGCGGGTGACCTTCCGTTTTGCGCACAATCTCCTGCTGAACGAGAGGCGGCAGTCCGGTTGACCGGACATACCGCTGCACGTCCCGGCGCGAGAGCAGCTTCAACGGAAAAGAAGCGATTCGGCTTCCCCATGCGGGATCGGTATGCCAATGCAGCGGCAGTCCCGTGCGGGAAGCGACGATGAGCAGCAATTCGCCGGCCGCAAGTCGCGGAAGCAGGCTTGATAACAGCCAGCTGCCGAGCTGATCGATACGTTCGACGTTATCGATCAGGACGACGGTCCGCTGCCGCGCGAGTTCCGAGACGACATGGGCAAGAGGCGGAAGATTCGCCGCGTTTGTCCGTCCGTATTCCGTTTCCAGACTCATTTGCAGATGGGACAGGAACGCGCGGGGATGGTGCAGCCCGATCTGCCCGTCCATCCATAGGGTGACCGCCGCGCGACGTTTCGCTTCCGCGGCCATGGCTGTAAGCAGCGTCGTCTTGCCGATGCCCCCGATGCCCGAGATCGAAAAGATCCGCGCAGGGGAGCAAGGCAAATCGAGCCATTCGGACAAAGCGGCCAACTCGCGGTCGAAACCGACTATACAAGGCGCGTGGGACAGAGATTCGGCGGATTTGTGGGACATGATGCACCCTGCTTTCTGTTCGGATGTGAAACAAAAACGAGACACTTCTTCTTCTGCCAATATACTAAAATGTTCAGTACGGGGCATAGGCCGGGCGGACCTTGAACGTGTCCGTCGATCGACTTATTTTTCATTATGGCAAACCAAAGGGGAAGTGAACAGAAAGTGAAGAAACATCGATCCATCCTGAAAATACTGCTTGCCGTTCTTCTCGTGTCGGGACAGTGGGGCATGCTGCCGGCCGAAGCGGCGGACGAACGGCAAACGGCCCAAACGGCCCCGCCTGTCGAGAACGGCTGGGTTGTGGTGTCCAATCGGGAACAGTTGGCGTATATCGATCGCAATCAGGAGCTTTATTTGACGCAAAATATTCGCCTCACCGCCGATATCGATCTGTCGGGCCTGGACTGGGTTCCGCTCGGCGGCAATGGCCGTGCTCCGTTCAGTGGGACGTTCGACGGTCGGGGATATTGGATTACCGGGCTGCTGCTTCATAACGATACCCGGAAACATAACGGATTTTTGGGCGAGAGCAAAGGGCGGATTCAGTCCCTCAACCTGAGGGCGGACGTACAGGGCGGTTCCGCGGCGGGCGCGCTTGCAGGCTCCCAGAATGGAGGCAGCGTCGACCGCGTCCATACGGAAGGCCGTGTATACGGCGGATACATAGACCCGGGAGTCTCCGTTGTTGGGGGAATCGTCGGAGCTCTCCACAATGCGACATTGTCCCGCTCTTCTTCCGCAGCCTCCGTGACGGTAAGCGAGTCGGATAATTTGCATGGAGGCGGGCTTGTAGGGAATATGCATATCGGAGACATAAGCGACTCTTACTTTACGGGCAGGATCGATAACGAACCGATTAAAAATCGTCCTGTCGCTTTCGGAGCTATCGCAGGCATTGTAGGCTATCAGATGAATTTTAACTTTATCAACAAGTTAAATGGTGTAAGAAACGCTTATTCGACCGGGGCCGTTTCGATGCGAAATCCGACAACCTCCGGTTACAAGGGAGCGATCGCCGCCTATGTGAACCGAAGCCGCATGAAAGGCTTATACTACGACTTCGTGGCGGCGGGTACGATCCTTGGCGCATCCGATACGTATGAGAGCGAAGTTGAAATTTACGGCAAAACGACGGCAGAGATGAAGCGGCAGTCAACTTACACGGGCTGGGATTTTGCGCATACGTGGACCATTCACCCCGCGGTCAATGGCGGGTACCCGTATCTGCGCCCGGAAGTGCTGACGACCGAACTTCCCCGCGGCGCTGAACATGAATCGTATAGCGCGATGCTGGACGCCTACGACGGAGCGCGCGGAACAAAGGTCTGGACCGCTTCCGGACTTCCCGAAGGTCTGACGCTGACGCCTTCCGGGGAACTGAAAGGTACGCCCGCAAAAGCCGGTACATACGCCGTGACGGTCTCGGTGTCGGATGCCGGTTCCGCCGTTGCACAACGTACGCTGCAGCTCGTGGTGGACACGCCGGCCCCGCGCCTTGCCGATGCGGCGGTAGAGCCCGGAACGCAGCACGGCAGCACCCGGGCTGCCGTGCCTACGCAGCCGGGGCATACTTTTGCTTATGCGTGGGAAGACCCGGCTGCCGCGGCTTCCCGGCCGCCGTTCGTGGGAGATCCGCTGCCGCAGGGAGCGGTCGCGTACGTCATCGGCACCGATATTGCCGATGCGGCGCCGGGGCGCATTCTGCGGCTGTTTGAAGTGAACGACCCGGAGCGTACAGGGAATTACCGGATTCAGGCTTGGCAGCGGTTCGTTCTGGAAGCGCGAGATATTCGCCGGATCGTCCCCGTAAGTGCGGTCCGTCTGGAACCGAACACGCTTGCGCTGGTCCCGGACGGGCCATCGGCCTTATTGACCGTCGTGGTCGAGCCTGAAGGCGCGGTCATGCCGACGCTGCGCTGGAGCTCCAGCGACGAATCGGTAGCGGTCGTCGATCCGCGCGGAGAGGTTCGTCCGCGCGCCGCAGGCACGGCCGTCATTACGGCCGTGTCCGCAGACGGTGTACATACGGCAGAAGCGGCCGTTACGGTATCCGCGCAATCCGGTACGGTGATCGGCGCGGTGTATGGCAGCGATAGAAAGCCGCTTGAAGGGGCGGCCGTTTCGCTGGACGGCGGCCCTGACGGCACGACGGACAGTGAGGGCCGGTTCAAGCTGGAGAGGATCGCTGTCGGCATCCAACAGCTGCTTATACGCGCGGAAGGGTACGAAGAGGCGCGGCAAAGCGCGGAGGTCGCGGCGGATCAGGAGACGGACGTCGGCCGGATTGCGTTAAAGCCGATTGCGGTGCCGCAGCCGGAACCTAAGCCAGAACCTTTGCCTCAGCCGAAGCCTGAACCAGAGCCGCAACCCCAACCGGAACCGCTACCCCGGCCGGAACCGCAGCCGGACGTCGTGCCGGAAACTTCGCCCGCTCCGACATGGGAACCGGATGTTCCGGAGCCCATCGTGCGACCGACGGTGTTGACGCTGGACATTAACGGTCAGCCGCTTCAAGTGCGCACGTCGAAGGAGGTCGACTCCGACGGTCGGGCGACGGTCCGGCTCAAGCCTGACGCCGCCGCGCTGGAGCAGGCGTTTGCCGACGTAGGCCCGGACATCCGCCTTTCCGTTCAAACGGACCTTCCGGTCGTTTTGCTCGATTTGCCGAGCGAATCTCTGGACATCAAGCGCAAACGGCAGCCCGATACCGTAATCACATTGGAAGTGGGCGGCACAGGTTATGAACTGCCGCTTGCTTCGCTGCCTGTGCTGGACCATATCCAGGTCGCGACGATCGGCATTCGCCAAGCGTCTTCGGACGTTGTCGACAGTTGGACAGCGGCAGCGGCGAAGCGCGGAGCCGCGCTGATCGGGGCGCCCGTGCATTTCTGTTTGTCGCTTGACGGCCAACCGGTCGAAAAGATCGAGGGCGCTTCCGGGAAAAAAATCATCGTCCTACCCGCGCCGCTCGATCCCGCAGCTTCGACGGTCATCTCGATCGGTGCGGATGGGCGGATGCGCTTTGTGCCTTCGCTGTTTGTGCGGGACGCTTCGCGGACACGGTTCGTCGCCACGACGCGCAGCGATGAAGACTGGCTTGCGGTCGTGTCTTCCAAACATACATTTGCGGATATGGCAAATCACTGGGGCAGATTTTACGTCGAGACGCTTGCCGACAAATTGATCGTCGAAGGCGTAAGCGACGATCAATTTGCGCCGGAACGTGCGCTGACCCGTGCCGAATTCGCGGCCTGGCTCGTCCGCGGCCTGGGTCTGTCCGAGAACCGGCCGGCATCGGGATTTGTCGATCTGGAGAAGGAACATCCGTACGGCGGAGCGGTCGAAGCCGCCAAACAAGCCGGATTAATGAACGGCGATGCGGACGGCTTCTTCAGGCCGGACGAGGCGCTGACGCGCGAACAAATGGCTTCCGCGCTTTTCCGCGCCGTGGTTTTTGAGGACGGTGCTGCGGGCCTGGCGTCGCAGGCAGGCACCGGCGCCGCGAAGGCGTTGGCCGACCAGGCGGAGCTGTCCCCATGGGCTTACGAACCGGTATCCGCGTTGATGGAAGCCGGATTGATGCAGGGCAAGCCGGATGGCCGATTCGCGCCCAAAGACTCGGCGACCCGGGCGGAAGGAGCGGCCGCCTTGAACCGCATGCTGGCCCGGATGAAAGTGATCGACGCTCCGGCGAAATGAACGGGCTGGAACGCGGCATGCCGCACAGCGTGCAGACCTACAAAAAAGACGAAGCGGAAAGATTACGCCGCTTCGTCTTTTTTTTGCAAATATTCGACTGCCCGGAAGCCGTCTCCGAACGCGTCAACCGTCAAGCCCGCCGCAGAGCGATGCCGTGGCTGCGGCACGCTTCGGCGTATTCGTCCGGCAGGCCTTCGGACGTGACGAGCACGTCGAGATCCGAGAACGCGGCGTAGGTCAGCAGCGTCGAGCGGCCGAATTTGCTCGGATCGGCCAGCAGGATGCGCTGCTGGGCGCGGCTTGCGATCGACTTTTTGATCTCGTGTTCCAGCAGGTCGGAATTGGTCAGGCCGTGGGCGAGACTGACGCCGGTCGCGGACAGGAACGCTTTGTTCACGTTGTATTTGGCGAGCGTCCGCGCGTCGTCCACGCCGACGAACGAGCGGGTCTTGCGCTTGTACGTGCTGCCGAGCACGAGCAAATCGACGTTCGGCATGCCGGCGGCTCCGTTGATGACGTCGAGACTGTTCGTCAGAATCGTGAGCGGCTTGTCGGGATCGAGAAATTCGATCATCGTGCACGTCGTCGTGCCCGAGTCGATAAAGATCAGGTCGTGATCTTCGACGTAGGCGGCGGCGAGGCGTCCGATGTCCGCTTTCTGGTCGCGGTATTCGACGTTGCGGTTCTCGAACGGAATCAGTTCCGTGACCGATACGACGCCGCCGTACACTTTTTCGATCGAGCCGCTTTGCAGAATCTGGTTGATGTCGCGCCGAATGGTGTTTTTGGACACGTCGAAGATCAGGCACAGTTCGTCCAGCGTGACATTTTTGCGGGTATGGATATAGTGTTCGATTTCTTGAAGCCGTCGAACTTTCATAGGCATTCTCCTGTTGGGTTGATACGCCGAATTATAAATAATGTCCAAAACATAATCAATAGTTAATTAAAAAAGGTCCAAACGTAATCTTTTCAACGAGAGAAAATGGCTGCGGATTTGTATTGGAAACGGATACAAGTTAAAATCGAGACACAAGAAGCCGCTTCTATTCTTTTCGTAATCGCAGTCTTTCTGCCGGAATTGCGCTCTCCGAGCCGTTATTTGCTCTTGACGGGCAAGTTCGGTTTATATATCATACAAATATAATCAAAACATGATCAAAAGTGACAGCGGTTTTGGCGAACAGCGTTGCGCGCCGGACACGACTGCGAGAGGAGCCACACCATGTCCACCACCCCGACTGCCCCGAGAAAGCTCAAGAACTATATTGGCGGCCAATGGATCGAGAGCCGGACGACCGAATATGAAGACGTTTACAATCCGGCTACCAAAGAAGTGATCTGCCGGGTTCCCCTATCTACCAAAGAGGATACGGATCATGCAGCGGAAGTCGCGCAGGCGGCTTTTGAGAAATGGAAAAAAGTGCCGGTCCCCCGGCGCGCCCGCATCCTGTTCAATTACCAGCAGCTCCTGAGCACGCACAAAGACGAACTGGCCCGGCTGATCACGCTCGAGAACGGCAAAAGCCTGAGCGAAGCGAGCGGCGAAGTGCAGCGCGGCATCGAGAACGTCGAATTCGCGGCCGGCACGCCTTCGCTCATGATGGGCGATTCGCTCGCGACGATCGCGACGGACGTCGAAGCGGCGAACTACCGTTATCCGCTCGGCGTGGTCGGCGGGATCGCCCCGTTCAACTTCCCGATGATGGTGCCGTGCTGGATGTTCCCGATGGCGATCTCGCTCGGCAACGCTTTTATCCTCAAGCCGTCCGAGCGCACGCCGCTGCTGACGGAGAGACTGGCCGAGCTGTTTACCGAAGCGGGCCTGCCGGACGGCGTGTTCAATATCGTGTACGGCGCGCATGACGTGGTCAACGGCATTCTGGAGCATCCGGAGATCAAGGCGATCTCGTTCGTCGGGTCCAAGCCGGTCGGCGAATACGTGTTCAAAAAAGGCAGCGAGAACCTCAAGCGCGTGCAGGCGCTCACCGGAGCGAAGAACCATACGATCGTGCTGAACGATGCCCATATCGAAGACACGATCACGAACGTCGTCTCCGCGGCGTTCGGCTCGGCGGGCGAACGCTGCATGGCGTGCGCGGTGCTGACCGTCGAAGAAGGCATCGCAGACGAATTCATCGCCCGGCTCAAAGAGAAGACGCTCGGCGTCACGATGGGCAACGGACTGGACGACGGCGTGTTCCTCGGCCCGGTTATCCGCGAAGAGAACAAGACGCGCACCCTGTCCTATATCGAAAAAGGACTCGAAGAAGGCGCGACGCTGCTGACCGACGGACGAGAGCGGATGTCGGACGACGGCTATTTTATCGGACCGACGATCTTCGAAGGCGTGACGCCGGACATGACGATCTGGAAAGACGAGATTTTCGCGCCGGTCCTGTCCGTCATCCGCGTCAAAAATCTCAAGGAAGCCGTGCAGATCGCCAACAAATCGGAATTCGCCAACGGCGCCTGCCTGTTTACCGGCAACGCGCACGCGATCCGTTACTTCCGCGAAAACATCGACGCCGGCATGCTCGGGATCAATCTCGGCGTCCCCGCCCCGATGGCATTCTTCCCGTTCTCGGGCTGGAAATCGTCGTTCTACGGCACGCTGCACGCCAACGGCAAAGACAGCGTCGACTTCTATACCCGCAAAAAAGTCGTAACGGCGCGTTACACGGAACCGACTTTCGATTAAGCAGCATACAAACCGTTCAATCCGCAGAGAGATCGCGGGAAAAGGAGGCCTGTACGTGGTCAGTCATCTACAGCGCAAACCGCTTAACGAACAGCGCGGGGAAGCGAAGATCGTTCAGGAAGTGATGAAACAGGATTCCGGCCTAGCGTACGTCGGGTTCCGGCTGATCGGGCTGGAACCGGGCGCGGCGTACGAAGAGACGCTCGCCGGCGACGAATGCTGCATCGTGGCGCTGACCGGCCGGATTACGGTAACCGAAGGGGAACATGTTTTTGCCGGGATCGGCACCCGGGAGAGCGTGTTCGAACGCAAAGCGACCGACAGCGTATTCGTGTCCGGGGGCAAGACGATTCGCGTGGAAAGCGTAACGGCGGCGCAGGTGGCGCTGTGCTACTCGCCGTCGCTGCATCCGCTGCCGACGAAGCTTATCGCGGCGCGGGACGTCGGGAGCGAGCAGCGCGGCAAATACCAGAACCGGCGCACGGTGCACAATATTTTGCCGGATTCCGATCCTTCGGCCAGCAGCCTGCTCGTCGTCGAGGTGTACACGGACAGCGGCAACTTCTCCAGCTATCCGCCGCACAAGCACGACCGCGACAACCTGCCGGACGAATCGTTTCTGGAAGAAACGTATTACCACGAACTCGATCCGAAGCAGGGCTTCGTGTTCCAGCGCGTGTACACGGACGACCGCAGCCTGGACGAGACGATGGCGGTGGAACACGGCGACGTCGTGATCGTGCCGGCCGGCTACCATCCGGTGGGCGTGCCCGACGGGTATGCGTCCTACTACCTGAATGTAATGGCCGGACCGACGCGGGTATGGAAATTCCACAACGACCCGGACCATGCCTGGATTCTGGACCGCGACTGACACTGCGCACGCCGGACCATGCCGGACAAGGAAATAAGCGATAAGCCAAAGGGGCTGTGAACCAATGACCAGTGAAGCAAGCGGCGGCAAGTTCGACCTGATCGCGATCGGGCGGGCGTGCATCGACCTGAACGCGACCGAATACAACCGCCCGATGGAAGAGACGATGACGTTTACGAAATACGTCGGCGGCTCGCCCGCGAATATCGCGATCGGCTCGGCCAAGCTCGGACTCCGGGCCGGCTTCGTCGGCAAGATCGCGGACGACCAGCACGGACGCTTTATCCGCGGCTATATGGAGCGGGCGGGCATCGACGTGTCGGGCCTGACCGTCGATACCGAAGGACACAAGACGGGGCTTGCTTTTACCGAGATTAAAAGTCCCGACGAATGCAGCATTCTCATGTACCGCGACGACGTGGCCGATCTGTACCTGAGACCGGACGAAGTGGACGAAGACTATATCCGGCGCGCCGGCATGCTGGTCGTGTCCGGCACGGCGCTGGCGCAGAGTCCGTCGCGCGAAGCGGTGCTCACCGCGGTGCAGGCGGCCAAAAAGTACGGCGTGAAGATCGTGTTCGAGCTCGATTACCGGCCGTACACGTGGAAGACGCCGGAAGAGACGGCCGTCTATTATTCGCTCGTCGCCGAGCAGGCCCATATCGTGATCGGCACGCGCGACGAATACGACATTATGGAGAACGCCGTCGGTGGCGCCAACGAAGCCACGACGGCGAATCTGTTCAGGCACGCGCCGGAGATCGTCGTGATCAAGCACGGCGTCGAAGGTTCGTACGCGTATACGCGCGAAGGCGGCACATTCCGGGCGCACGCCTACCGGACGCAGGTGCTCAAGACGTTCGGTGCGGGCGATTCGTACGCTTCGGCGTTCCTGTACGCGCTGATCCGCGGCAAAGACCTGGAGACGGCGCTCCGCTACGGCAGCGCTTCGGCTTCGATCGTCGTCAGCCGGCACAGCTCGTCGGACGCGATGCCTGCCGTGGGCGAGATCGAAGCGCTGATCGCCGGACAACCCATGCCGCACGCCTGAGTCGCGCTGAGTCGGCACAAGTCGGTATGAATCGGCATGAGCTGCGCGGCCGGCTTTCTTTTCCGGCATAAGACGATTACAAGACCGTTACGTCAAGACCGCCGATACCATCAAGACCGTTAAAACCTTTCGCCCCGCACACGTTCCGACAGGCGGCTCCTTCTCTGAGCGGAAGGCGCCGCCTGTTTCCAATCCAAGAAGCAAAGGTGGATATCCCTATGGGCCAGACCGTTCGATTGACGACAGCGCAGGCGCTGATCAAATTTCTGAACCAGCAGTACATTTCCTTCGACGGGGAAGAGACGCCGTTCGTCGAAGGCGTCTTTACCGTGTTCGGGCACGGCAACGTGCTCGGGATCGGCCAGGCGCTGGAGCAGGACCCCGGCCATCTGAAAGTGTTTCAGGGCAAAAACGAGCAGGGCATGGCGCATTCCGCGATCGCCTACGCCAAAGAAAAGCTGCGCCGCAGCATCTACGCCGTGACCGCGTCTTCCGGCCCCGGTTCGGCCAACCTGGTCACGGCGGCCGCGACGGCGCTCGCCAACAATCTGCCCGTGCTGCTGCTGCCGGCGGACACGTTCGCTTCGCGCCAGCCCGATCCGGTGCTGCAGCAGTTCGAGCAGGAATACAGCTTCGCCGTCACGACCAACGACGCGCTGAAGCCGGTATCCCGCTACTGGGACCGGATCACGCGTCCCGAGCAGCTGATGAGCAGCCTGCTGCGGGCGTTCGAAGTGCTGACCGATCCGGCCCGCAGCGGTCCGGCGACGATCTGCATCTGCCAGGACACCGAAGGGGAAGCGTTCGATTACGACGAAGGCTTTTTCCGCAAAAGAGTGCATTACATGGACCGCCTCCAGCCGAGCGAACGCGAACTGGACGCGGCGGCGCAGTTGATCCGGGCCAGCCGCAAGCCGCTGCTGCTCGTCGGCGGCGGCGCGAAATATTCCGGCGCCCGCGAAGAACTGATCGCGTTCTCGCAGGCGTACAACATTCCGCTCGTCGAGACGCATGCCGGCAAATCGACGGTCGAGTACACGTTCGCCAACCATCTCGGCGGCACGGGCGTGCTCGGGACGTCGGCCGCCAACGCCGCGGCGCGCGAAGCGGATCTCGTGATCGGCATCGGCACCCGGTACACCGACTTTACGACTTCGTCCAAAACGGCGTTCGACTTCGACAAGACGTCGTTCCTGAACATCAACGTCAGCCGAATGCAGACGTACAAGCTGGAAGGGCTGTCCGTCGTCGCGGACGCCAAAGCATCGATCGCGGCGCTGCACGAACGGCTCGGCGGCTACGAGAGCGAGTTCGGCACGCGCATCGCGGAACTGAAGGCCGCATGGGACGCCGAACGGAATCGCCTGGGCGGCATCTCGTTCGAGCGCGAAGGCTTCGATCCGGAGATCAAAGGCCATTTCGCCCAGGAGACGCTGAACGAATACGCCGACGCGCTCGGCACGGAACTTGCGCAGACGACCGCGCTGATCGCGATCAACGAAGCGGTGAGTCCGGACAGCATCGTCATCTCATCGGCCGGCTCGCTGCCGGGCGACCTGCAGCGGCTGTGGAATGTGAAGGTGCCGAATACGTACCATCTGGAATACGGGTATTCGTGCATGGGCTACGAAGTGGCCGGCGCGCTCGGCGCGCGTCTGGCCAAGCCGGACCGCGAAGTGTACGCGATCGTCGGCGACGGCAGCTTCCTGATGCTGCATTCCGAGCTGGTGACGGCGCTTCAGACCGGCAACAAGATCAATATTATGCTGTTCGACAACTCCGGCTTCGGCTGCATCAACAACTTGCAGATGGGCAACGGCGGCGGCAGCTTCCAGTGCGAATTCCGCGACCACCGGGGCGCGATCATGAATATCGATTACGCCAAAATCGCCGAAGGCTATGGAGCCAAAGTCTACCGCGCGAACACGGCCGAAGAAGTGCAAGCCGCGATCGAAGACGCCAAACGTCAAGACGTCTCAACGCTGATCGAGATGAAAGTGCTGCCCAAGACGATGAGCGAAGGCTACGACAACTGGTGGAACGTCGGCGTCGCCGAAGTATCGGGCAGCGAAGCCGTCCAGGCCGCGTACGCGCGCCGGGCGGAGATGCTCAAGACGGCGAAGCAGTATTGATGGGGTGAAGTGAGGCACTCCAGGCGAAATGTTGACTTTTCGACCACATTTCAGGCGGAAAAAGACTGAATCGGCGGAAATGTGAGCGAAATGAACACATTTTCGCCGTTTTTGCCGTGATGAGGCCTTTTTTAAGCAAAAAAGTGATCATATAGGCAGCATTTTCGGCAGCAGAGCCGTTTTGACGTGAAAATGTGAGCGAAATGAACACATTTAGCTCGGCCTAGCTCGGTCTAGCTCGATCTAGCTGGGCCTATGCCGCACTCGCTCGCAAAGTCGGGCTGCGCTGCGGCAATCGTGCCGGTCTATGCAAAAAGAAGCCTCTGCGCGAAGGACACTCCTTCCGCAGAGGCTTTTTTTATACCGACAAGCACAACATCTATATTTTCCCGTAACTCTGCCGTACCTCGTATCCGACCGGCACCGGAAGACGGCTAGCCGTACCGGAAGCAGAAAACTGCCCGAACCCGCACCGTTTTCCCGTTCTTATTTTCCCCCGTACCGGGTTCAGCCCTCCTGTTCAAGGGTTCAAGGCGTCACGATCCGCACCTGATGTTCCCGCGCATACTGTACGTAAGCTTCGTCAGGCACGCTGTTCGTCACGAGCACGTCGATGTCGCTCAGCATGCAGAACGTGGTCAGCGCGTATTTGTCGAATTTGCTGTCGTCGATCAGGAGGAACACGTTCAGGCTTTTCTGGACCACGGTCGCTTTGAGATCCGTCTCAAGCGGCGAGGAATTGGTGACGCCGTTCGTCAGCGAGACGCCGGTGGAGGCGACGAACGCTTTGGTAATATTGTACTTTTTGAGCAGTTCGATGCTCTGGAAGCCGACGAACGAGTCCGTTTTGCGCTCGAACATGCCGCCGGTGGAGAAGATCGTCAGTCCCGGATACGGCTTGGCCTGATGGATAAAATCGAAATTGTTGGTGACGACGGTGAGCTGTTTGTGGCTGATGTAAGGCAGCAGTTCAAGCGTCGTCGTGCCGGAATCGACAAAGATCACGTCGCCGTCTTCGACATGCTGCGCGGCCAGCCGGCCGATCTCCTGCTTTTTGCTCAGGTTGCGGTCTTTGCGCTCGTCGAACACGACCAGCGTGGAATGGTTGACCGACACGCCTCCGTATACTTTGCGAAACACACCGGCGTCCACCAGGTCTTTGACGTCCCGGCGGATCGTATTCATCGACACGCCGAAGTGCCGCACCAGCTCTTCGAGCGAGACGGATTGATGTTCGAACACGTATTCCTTGATTTGGTTAAGGCGCTGCGATTTGATCATCTATAGGTCTCCTAGGTTGAAAATTCGTGGAATAGGCTTGTGCCATCCGGGCGAAACTCATTATCTTTTATTGTATAGGCAAAAGAGTAAAACCAAAAGGAACCCCGGCGAAATTGTTTGCGGATGCGTCGGGGGGATGTGCGGTTGGAGCGGGCGTTTGTCTACATAATCGGTCCATATCATATAGAGGTAAAAGAAAAGGAGCCGCCCATGCACATTGCCAACGACCCTTACGGAGAAGCTTATACACGTCTGATCGACTACGCGATGGAACGCTGCGAGACGTTTTCGCTGATGGACACGCGCGGGCCGGAAGGTCCTGAATACGATATTCCGCCTGCGTTTGCGCTGCCGATCGTGGAAGAGTTGAAGCCTTTTTTGGCAGGGGAAAAGTGGGTAGAGACAAAATACGGGACCCACAAAAAAAGTTTTCCTTACGATCTCACGGTCTATGTATGGAAATGCGGACCCGAGGCGGCAGCCATTCTCAAAAAGCACACGGATCACCTGCTTGGTTGGCTCGGCGGGAAGCTGCCCGAAGATCTTTGTTTTCAGACGGCGGACGGCGAAGACTGGCTGTGGACGGTCACGCACGAAGGCTATCGGGAGCTGCGCGTGACGAAGGAAGAAGCGAAGTTGCTCAAGGAAACGCTGCGCGGCACGATGCTGGTCGATCCCGAATCGCCGCCGTCCGCGGAAGAACTGTTCGAAGCGGCCCTCTACCACGGGGCGGATCGCCTCGAATTTACGGGTATCGGCATGGCGAAGCTGCTGCCCCGTCTGCACGAACTTCAAGACCTGCGCATTCTCAATCTGTTCGATCCCGATATTGAAGTGCTGCCGGACGAGCTGTTCGATCTGCCGCTGCTGACGGAAGTAAGCATCATGACGAGCAATCTGCACGGCATTCCGGCATCGATCGGACGGGCGCTCAAGCTGGAAGAGTTGAGTATCTACAATGGCAGTCATCCGCAGCCGAATCAATATCCCAAATGGACCGTGCCGGCCCGGGAACAATTGAAGCTGACTTTTTTGCCAAAAGAGATCGGACAGCTGGAACGGCTGCGAGCGCTGCATATCACCTACAGCGGCTTGAGAGATCTGCCCGGCGAGCTGGCCAATCTCAAGCGGCTGCAGTATCTTAGTGTAGACAATCATCGAATCGAGAACAGGCCGGCCGTTCTGAACAAGCTGCGGCATGCCCGAAACATCGCGTTCAGGCCGAACGGATCGCCGCGAGAGATGTGAGGATTACGGTCGATAGGGAAAAGGGGTAGAGCGGGGATGGTAAAAAGGGAAGCGTTGGAGCGGCATCAGATTGCGGTGTATTTGGTCGCGATTGTCCTGGGGATTGCGGCCGGGCTGCTCGGCGAGCCGCTCGGCCGGGGGATGCAGCCGCTGATCGCTCCGCTGCTTGCGGTGCTGCTGTACGGGATGTTCACGCTGATTCCGTTTCTGAAGCTGCGCGAAGCGCTCGCGAACGGACGGTTTATGGGCGCGCTGCTGCTGACGAACTTCGTCGTCGTGCCGCTGATCGTCTGGGGGCTGCTGACGCTGTTCCCGCAGACGGAAGCGGCCCTGATCGGCGTCTGTCTCGTACTGCTGACACCGTGCATCGATTACGTGATCGTCTTCACGGCGCTCGGCAAAGGCGACGAGAAAGCGATGACCGCGGCCACGCCGGTGCTGTTCGTGCTTCAGCTGGCGCTGCTGCCGCTGTACTTGAATCTTTTTGCCGGAAAAGAAGCCGCCGCCCTGGTCGAAGCCGGCCCGTTCGTCGAAGCGTTCCTGACGCTGATCGTGCTGCCGCTCGCCGCGGCCGTGCTGACGCAGCTGTGGGCGAAGCGTGGAGAGCGTGGAGGCCAAGCCAATCGTGCCGGCGCCCGCGCGTTGGGCGCGGCGGCCTGGCTTCCGGTGCCTGTGATGGCACTGGTGCTGATCGCCGTCACGGCGTCGCAGATCGGCCGGATCGTGTCCGATCCGGTGCCGGTGCTGCGCGTGCTGCCGATCTATATCGGCTTTCTGCTGCTTGCGCCGATTGCGGCCGCATTGATCGGCCGGCTGCTGAAGCTGGAAGACGGCAGCGGCCGGGCTCTGATCTTCAGCGCGTTCACGCGCAATTCGCTCGTCGTGCTGCCGCTTGCGCTTGCGCTGCCGGGCGAAGCGGCCGGAGCCGCCGCGGCCGTTATCGTCGCGCAGACGCTGATCGAGCTGCTCGGCGAGCTGATCTATGTCCGCGCCGTGCCGGGCCTGCTCTGGCGGGACAAGCGAGGGAGTTGAGCGAATCGGAACCGGGTGAATTGGAACTGAATGAATCGGGCGAACGGGGTAGAACGGGGTACGTCGATTCAGCCGTTTTTTGGGGAAAAGGCGCTTGTATAACAAAAAGCCGCTACACGGCATGATACCCGTGAGCGGCTAGAGCAGGCGGAAGTGGGCGGAGAAGCTGGGATTCTTAACCCAATCCTTGCGTCTTAAACTGAGGACGATCCGTGAGAAGCCCGGGCCTTGAAGAGGCACGTCCCAAGCGTATGAAACTGCCGCCAAAAGCGTCAGCCAAAAAGATCTCGGATCGGACACTGGTCAATCTGCCGATCAGACTCGTCCGGTCTTGGCAGGAGCGACAGGAACGACAAGCTACGCTGCTACAAAAGCAACGTAGCTGCCGGAAACGTCCATAAACGCGTGCTACGCTGCTTTTTTGGCAGTGTAGCTTCTCGTTGGGAAGGATGAAGCCGGTTCGCAGGTGGCAGCTGGCAGATTGCCACCTGCCACTCAACAACACGCCTGTAGCGAAGCGGCGCCTGTTCGGGCGATCGCGGCAGCCGCCGCCCACTCCAGCCTATCGCGGGCTTGAGCGCTATCGTTTGCCGCTGCCCGCCTGCTGTTCGCCGCTTTCGCTTGCGCCTCCGCTTTCGCTGTCATTGCCCGGCTTTTTCGCGCCGCTCTCATCCCGGGCGCCCGGGTCGGCTTCATGCCGGTACCGGCTCAGGTCGATCCGGCCGGCCAAGCCGAACTCGACGCCTTCGGCTTCGAGGCGAAGCTGCTGCTCGCTGCCGCCGCCGTCTTCGTCCAGCGCGATTTCGCCGCGGATGTTGACGACCCGGTGCCAGGGGAGCCCGTATTTGCGGCTCAGCGTATGCAGAATGCGCACGACCTGCCGCGCTCCGCGGGGACTGCCGGACGCGGCGGCCACCTGGCCGTAACTCATGACCCGTCCTTCGGGGATAGCGCGGATCGTCGCGACGACCGCGCGGGTAAACGGAGCCAGATCCGCCAGTTCGTCCTCTTCGGACGGCTGGATTTTTTCTCCTGCTGCTGCGCCGCGGTCTTCTCCTGCCGTTTCGGCTTGAGCTGCTGCGCCGCCATCTTCGCCTCCATCGCCGGCTGCCGCCGCCAAATCTTTCAGAAACTCCGCGTCGAATTCGGCGCGGAGCTTTTCCCTATCGTTCATGTCCGACGTTCCTTTCCCGACTTGTTCGATTCGTCCTTTTTTCGCCGTCACCCTTTCGCAATCTGCGCGTTTACCTGCTGCTCGATCCGCTCGTACGTGATGTCCCAGTGGGAGGCGTGCCACAGCACTTTGCCGCTCTGGATCAACAGCGCCTGCGGCGATTCGTGTTTGATGCCGAGCGCTTCTTCGATATCGTTGGAGACGGCGCGACATTCGATCACTTTGACCAGCGCGCAGACGATCGGGCGTTTCGGTTTGCGGGTGTACACTTTGAATTCTTTGAAAGCCGCCCCGCTGATCGGGCAGGCGGTGCTGTGCTTGAGCAGCAGAACGGCCTGTTCGCCGGACTGCGCCAGCAGCGATTCCCATTGTTCGGACAGATCGATCTCCACGTAATTCGGTTTCATGGCGGTAAGGCTCCCTCGGGTGCGTGATTTTGCCGGCTGCGCGGCGTTTTGGGCCGGCAGCGGCCTGCTTTCTTAGTATACCCGTTTTGGCGCGGGAGAGCGGGGGCGAAGTGACATCGAACGATTTTGCGGAAAAGAGTGCGGAATCGGCGAACGAACGCCGTTTGGGATGGTATGATACGAAAGAGCACGATCAACCACAGAACGACCGGGGGGAATCATCATGCGAAGCCATACAGTAACCCGCATGCTGGCGGCGGCCGTCGCGACCGGCCTGCTGCTCGGGGTTACGCCGGCCTATGCTTTTTCGGACATTACGGACAAAGGACAGGCGGAGATCGTCCAATCGCTGCAGGACAAAGGACTCATTCAGGGCGTGACCGCCGAAAAGTTCGCTCCGAACGCCAAGCTGACGAATTCGCAGGCCGTGCAGTTGATCGTCGACGCGATCGGGCTGGACGCCGCGAAGAAAAAAACGGACGTGCCCGGATGGTTCGTGTCCGTGCCGCAAACCGCGTGGTATGTGCCGGCGCTCAAAACGGCGTTGGAGCGCGGAGTTACGATCGACGGGACCTGGAACGCGAACGCCAACCCGACGCGCCAGCAGTTCGCCAAGCTGCTGTATCTCGGCCTGCTGCAAAAAGGCAATTACGCGAAAGTCAGCAAATACACGTCGATTGCGGATGCCAAGCAAATCGCGTCCAAAAATCGCGTGGCGGTCGAATATTTGCTGCTGACGAAGATCGCGACGCTCGACGGCAAAAAGAACTTCCGGCCGACGAACGCGATCACCCGCATGGAAGCGGCGCAGATGATCTATGCCGCCGAGCGCATGGTGAACAAAAGCTACGCGTCTTCCGGTACGGCGACGGTCACCTACAAAGTGGAGAACGTCGATCCCGAGTTCAACAAAGTGACGCTGACGCGCACGAACCTGCCGGGAAGCGGCTACGGATTGAAGATTCGCCGGGTCGATTTCGTGTCGGATTCGGAAGCCGTCGTTATCTACGAAGCGATCGATCCCAAGCCGGGCAGCGCGAACATCGTCTATCCGGCTACGGCGGTCGTCTACGTGCCGGTCGTGTACGACGTGACGGTCAAAGCCCAATAAGAGGTGCCGGCGAAGCCGATTTCCGGCTGCCGTGAACGTCCCGACCAATCGTCCGCGAAGTAATCGGCACGGCATGAAAATGAAAGCAAATCGGCAGCACAGCTGAAAAGAAGTCCGCGGATCGGGGTCCGACGGGCTTTTTTTGTCGTCCAAAAAGGCTTAACCGCGCGGTTCGGAATGTATTATTTTAAATTGAAAATAAAGGTTGACCCGTGTATATTTTTTCATATATAATTCGGAAGCGAAGTTTAAAACAAACGTTTTAAACACAAGTTTAAGCGGAATCCGCAGAGCGGAACCGGGAAAAGGAGAATCACGATGGGACAGGTATTCAAAGCGTTCTTCAAACTGCCGACAACCAAGGTGGGCATCATTACCGCCGTGCTGTTCCAGTTGATTTTTACCGTCATCTGGATGACGGGGTACCAGGGCATCACCGATCGGATCGACCGTCTGAACGTGGCGATCGTCAACCAGGACGAGAAAATGGGCGCCACGATCGTGCAGAACCTGCAGGATAATCTGCCGGTAGGCGTCAAGACAGGCATGGATCTGGCGCAAGCGCAGGACATGCTGCAAAAGCGCGAAGTGCAGATGGTCGTCGAGATTCCGGCGGACTTCTCGTCCGCGACGCAGACGCAGAAGCCGGCCGTGCTGAACTATTTCGTCAACGAATCGAATCCGGTCATGATCAAGAACATGATGACGTCGGTCGCAGACACGATCACGGCGGGCGTCAACAAGCAGGCGATCGCGGGCGGCCTGACGGCGATCTTGTCCACGCAGGGCAATCTGCCTACGGAAGCGGCGCAGAGCGCGGCGGGCGTCATGTCCGAACGCGTCGTGTCCAATATCGAATCGGTCAACGTCGTACAGGGCATGAACAACCAAATGGTGCCGATGATGATGGTGCTCGCTTCGTACGTCGGCGCGATGATCATGGGGCAGAACTTCCAGGTGTCGTCGATGGCGCTCGGTGCCCGCTTCGGGCGCTGGCAGCGGATGGCGGTCCGCCTGATCGTGACGGCTGCCGCATCGGTCGTCGTCTCGCTCGTGGGCACGTCGCTCGTCGCGGCGTTCGGCGGACAGATGGAACACGGCTTCCTCGCGCTGTGGGGCTTCCAGGCGCTGTTCCTGCTGACCTTCATGTTCGTGGCCCAAATGTTCCTGTTCCTGTTCGGCATGGCGGGCATGCTGTTCAACATTTTGGTGCTGTCGGTACAGCTCGTCTCGTCCGGTGCGATGATGCCGCGCGAGCTGCTGCCCGACTTTTACCAGGGGCTGGGCAGCATTTTCCCGGCCACTTACGCGGTCGACGGACTGATGAACACGCTGTTCGGCGGCACGGGTACCGGCGGAGACGTCGCAGGGCTGCTGATTATCTTCGCAGTAGCTTTGGTGCTGATCGTCGGAGCGACGGCGCTGCGCCGCGACAAGGCTCCGGTTCCTCCCGTTGTGGCGGCGGCCGAAGCTTAATGGTAGGATTGAGTCAGAAGCGTACGCAATAGAAAAATGGAGTACGCAAGGCCGCCGCGGAAGCGGCGGTCTTTTTACATAATAAAGCACGGAGTTCGGCAGAGGAAAGGTTACGACAGCAGCGGATTCGGGCGGGGGGAAACGGCATGGGCATGAGAGAAGATCACGTGAAAAAAAGAATCGTGCAGGCGGCGAAAAAGCTGACGGCGCAAAAAGGCTTCGAAGCGACGACGGTGCGGGGGATCTGCGCGGAAGCCGGCGCCAATCTGTCGCTCGTCTCCTACTATTACGGAGGCAAGGAGCATGTCTACGAAGCGGTGCTCGACGCGTTCATTCCGATCGCCGAAGCGAGCCGGATTCTCGGCGAAATGGATCTCGACCCGGTTGAGGGGCTCTGCACGATGGTGCGGGAGATTGTGCTGTTTCGCAGCGCCGATCCCGAAATTTCGCGCATCATCCATCAGGAGATGGTGCTTCAGACGCCCCGCACCGCTCTCGTGCAGCAGCGCGTTCTGCCGGCCTGGAAGCTGATTCGCGGGTTTCTGGAACAAGGCCGGGAACGGGGCGATTTTCATTTTCGTTCGCTCGATATGACGATGGTGCAGCTGCTCGGCAGCGTACTGTTCGGCGATAACGGGAGCGGCTTGTCCGCGATCATGCAGGAAGAATTTCCGGACGCGCAGAGCCAGGTCGAAGACATGCTGACCTTTATTCTGCGGGGCATCGGCTATGCCGGCGAAGTTCGCTTCGCGGCCGGACCGATCCTGAACAGGCTGCCGTCCGAAGAAGATTCGTGCGAGGGAGCGGACCTCGGGGAAGCGAATCGGGGAGAAGCGGAAGCGTATCCGGGAAAAGCGAAAGCCGACAGGGGCGGGAACACGGAAGCGGAATCGGATAAGCATACCGGCATGGAAGCGGACAAGGACGCGAACACGGCAGCGCAAGTGCAGTCCGTGTCAAAAGAAGAACGGCGACCGGCAGCGAAGCCGAAGCGGGAGGAGTGAGCGGCAGCATGACTACGTGGGATCAACTATCCGCGGCGCTGCCGGGCGGGCCGCTGCCGTGGATTGCGCTGGGCGCGCTTGGGCTGCTGCTTCTGCTGGCGCTGCGGCTGGCCGCTCTGCGCCGCAGCCGGATTTTGCGCCAGCTCGATCCGCGCCGGATCACGCTCAAGGACATCGACGGCATGCTGGACGGCTCGGACTTCGAACGCTATCTGCACCGTCTGTTCGAGGCACTCGGCTATGCGGAAGTGCACAGGACGAGCGCAAGCGGCGATTTCGGCGCGGATCTGGTGTACGAAGACCGGTACGGGGCGCGAACCGTCCTGCAGGCCAAGCGCTACGCGATGAGCAATCCGGTCGGCCTGTCCGCGGTGCAGGAAGTGTACGGCTCGATGCGCGTATACGGCGCGCAGCGCGCCGTCGTGCTGACGTCCGGCCGGTACACCGCTGCCTGCCGCAAGCTCGCCGCCTATAACGGCGTCGTGCTGCTCGATCGCGAAGATCTCGACGGAATCATCGCGTCGTTCAAGTCCAAGCGGCCGGAAGACGCGATGGAGATCATCGAGCGCGAAGCGGAAGAAGCGCCGGGCGATCTTCGGATTTGAGCCGGCTCGCGCAGGCAGGACTCGGCCGGGCGGGACTCGGCGAGGCGGGACCGAGCCGGCGTCAGAGCCGAGGCCGGGGCCCGGCGAATGAAGCAAAAAGACGTGCCGATACGGACACGGCCGCCGAACCTTAGCCGCCGACCGCGCAAAAGATCGCCGGAAGGTATACGATCCGGTATGAACCCGAAAGGCTGTTTTCCGATACGTAATCGGGAAACAGCCTTTTTGGCGCGGCGTGCCCAAACGCCGCATTCCGCTCGCCTTGCGTATCCGCCGCGCACCCAAACGTCGCATTCCGCTCGCCTTGCGTATCCGCCGCGCACCCAAACGTCGCATTCCGCTCGCCTTGC
Source organism: Saccharibacillus sp. WB 17 (assembly GCF_008634075.2). Taxonomy (NCBI): domain Bacteria; kingdom Bacillati; phylum Bacillota; class Bacilli; order Caryophanales; family Paenibacillaceae; genus Saccharibacillus; species Saccharibacillus sp. WB 17. Next base: position 124,758 of record NZ_VPFK02000017.1, read on the forward strand.
GTATCCGCCGCGCACCCAAACGTCNCGCGCACCCGTACGCCCACGCCCACACAAATAAGTGCGAGCAAGCAGTTATTTCAGCGCAAAAAGGCCGTTTTTCCGAAATAACTGCGCAGCGACAGCTATTTGCCCACAAAACGTCCAATCTCGCCACAAACACGCAAAATAAGTGTCCGTGCGCAATTATTTTTCAAACGGAACAAATATACGCGAAATAACAGCCTTCAGGCCGTTATTTTAACAAACTCCGGCGCCAGCCGTGTGCGAAAGCGGAAGCTTATGCGCTATGATGGACGGAAAAGAGCGCAGCGACTATGCTTTGTCCAATACGCTCCAGACCAAAGCCCAGGAAAGAAGGACCCCCATGACCGGATTCGGCGTTATCGCCTGTGCCATGCTCATTATTTTCGCCGCAAGCTTCGCCCAAAGTCTGACCAGTTTCGGCTTCGCGCTGATTGCGCTGCCGCTGCTGAGCTTGTTCATGCCGCTGCATGAGGCCGTGCCGATCATCGTCATTTTCAGTTTGTTTATCTGTTTGACGGTCGTGCTCCCGAATCGCCGCGACGTCAACGTGCGTCAGGTCTGGCTGCTGATCGCGGCCGGCGTCGTCGCGGCGCCGTTCGGCACGTATCTGCTGCTCGCCGTGGACGCGGCCGTCCTCAAGACCGCCACCGGCATCCTGATCGCCGTATTCGCCGCCTTGATGCTGCTCGGGCGTTCGCTGCCGATCCGCAGCGAGCGGACCGCTTTCGTGACCGCCGGACTGCTCAGCGGGCTGCTGAACGGCAGCATCTCGGTCAGCGGCCCGCCGATTGCGCTCATCCTGTCCAATCAGGGCATGAGCAAACAGGCGTTTCGCGCGAATCTCGCGCTGAACGGCGTCGCCCTGAATATCGTCAGCGTGCTCTCGTTCGCGGCAAGCGGACTGCTGGATCAAGGCACGGGCGGATTTCTGCTCTGGACGATTCCCGCGATGCTGCTCGGCGCCTGGGCCGGAGCGAACGCGGTCACCCGGCTCGACGAAGCCCGGTTCAAACGCTTCTCGCTGTGGCTGATCCTCGTGTCCGGCCTGTGGACGGCGCTCAGCGGGCTGGGCTTGGTATAAAAAAGTCCGTCCTGACGTTTGAAGCAGCTCCAGTCTCGCGCCGCGGTCTTCCTTTTGAGCGTGAAGCGAACTTTTCGGCCTTACCCGGCGTTTACTTCATATAGAGAGAGTCCGCCCGAAAAGGCGCTCTGGACCGCGCCGCCCTTCGTTGCGGCGTCTTCGCTCACTTCACGCCAAGCCGCATCCGGTAGCCGAACAGCACTTCTTTTTCTTTTCCGTCAAAAAAACGCTCGACCCGCTGCCTGAACACGTCCGCCGCGGCTTCGACGTCCTGCGCGCCGCGCTTGATCGCGTTTTGCGTGCCGCCCTGGCTCAGCGCGAGGTTCACGTACCGCTGCGCGTCGCAGGACTCCCAGTGGTGGAACACGATCTCCCGGCTGTAACGGAACAGGCCGGAATCTTCGATCTCGGCAAGATGCCGGTCTTTCGGCCATTTGTGCGCCTGTTCGCCTCGCGGTGCCAGTTCGGACGAGCGGCGGTCGGCCAGCGCGGCAAAATCCGCGTACGCCGCTTCGACGTCGGCGTTCAGCGCCGGCGGCCAGTCGCAGTCGTAAGCGGCGAACACGCCGCCGGGGCGCAGGACGCGGGCAAACTCGGCCAGCGACGGCTGCGGATTCATCCAATGGAACGACTGCGAGCAGGTGAGCAGGTCGGCCCAGCCGTCTTCGAGGGCCAGCGCGTCGGAGTAGCCTGCGCGGAAGTAGAGCCGCGCCGGCTGCCCGGCCGCTTCCCATTTGGCTTCGGCGACGGCGCGCATGTCCGCGCCCGGTTCGATGCCGACGATCTCGTCGGCGCGGTCGAGCCACAGAAACGTCGACAGTCCCGTGCCGCAGCCGACGTCGGCGACCCGGCGCGGGGAACGGCCCAGATACGATTCGAGAATGCGCACGACTTCCGGCGGCGCGGCGGGACGGCTGCGGTCGTACAGCTCGCCGAATCCGGCGAAGCGGTCTACGTTGTTTTTACGGATCGATTCCAGCATGGCAAGTTCACTCCTTGGGTGGGGATTATAGGGTGGGGGTTATAGGGTCGGGATCGTAGGGTTAGAGTCGGATCGGCGGGACCCGGATCGGACCCATTCGGAATTTCGGGCGACGTCTTCCGGTACATTATGGCATAATTTGTGAGACGGATCATCTTTGCGGCAGGGGCGGAGTCGCCCGGCGCGTGTATAACAAATCTGTATGTATAAGCAATCTGCATGGAAAAAAGCCTTTTTGCATAAAAAGCTTATATATGCGAACCGGAGGAGGGATGGTCATGGTCGGGTTGGTGCTGCCGGTCGTTGCGGTCTTGTTCGTGCTTGGTCTTTCGGCGGCCGCGCTCGGCAGCCGATTGAAGCATCCCGCTGCCGTCGCGGTCAATCTGCTGCTGATCGGTTTCCTGTTCTACCTGTTGAACGCGGGTGGAGCCGAACCCGGCGATTCGGCAGGCAACGGCAATCCGGGCCTGCTGCTCTGGATTCCGCTGCTGGTGCTTGGCCTGCTGCTGCCGGTGCAGCTGCATTTCACGAACGGTCTGCTGATGCGGCTCGGCCCTGCGCCGCTTGCGGCCGTGCTGCTCGGGCTGGCCGCGCATCAGGCCGCCGGCTTCGAAATTCAGCGTATCCGCTACCGGGTGCTGCGCGAAGAGATGCTGGAAGTCATGGCGCGACCCGATACCGAGCCGAACCGGAAAGCGGCCGAAGACATGCTGGGCGGGCTGGATTCGATTCGAATGAGCAGCCATTTTTTCCATATTAATACGTATCTGCTGTTCGTGGGCTGGGTAGTGATCGCGGTCATTGTGCTGCGGCTGGCCCGGGAACTGCGGGAGCGAAAAGACCGAACCGAAAAAGCTTAGAAAGCATTTTGGACAATAGACAATAGAAAACAGAGAATGAATGATGGGTGACAGCCTGGAGAGAAGCTTGGCAAAATTGCTGCAAAGGAGCCTTTCAATGAACCTGATAACCCCGTACCGCCGCTTGCATATTTTCGGCGCGTCCGGTTCCGGCGCGACGACGCTCGGCCGGGCGCTGTCGGCGCATCTGCCGCATGCCGTACTGGACGGCGACGATTACTTTTGGAGCCGCAAATTCGACGAGGCCCGGCCGCCGCAGGAGCGGGCGAGGCTGCTGCGGGAAGAGACGGAGCGGTATGAACGGTGGATACTGACCGGCGCCGTGTGCGGCTGGGGCGACGAATTCAAGTCCCGCTTCGACTTCGTCGTGTTCCTGCACGTGCCGCCCGAAGAACGATTGAATCGGCTGCGGGCGAGAGAAGTTCAGCGCTACGGCGAAGAAGCGCTGCCGGGAGGCGCAGGTTACGAAGCGTCGCAGGCTTTCCTGGAATGGGCGTCGCTGTATGACCATGCCGGCGAAGAAGTGCGCAGCCTCAAACAGCAGGAGAGCTGGATGGAAGAGCTGACGTGCCCGATCCTGCGGCTTGAAGGCGCCGGCAGCGTGGAAGAGCGGGTCGCGCAGGTGCTGAAGCGGCTCGATCCGCGCGATCCGCGGGAGGCCCGCCCATGACGCGGCTCGACGAGCGCTATTGGAATGCCGCCTACGCCGATCCGACGTTTTGCAGCGATCACGACGGTTGGCTGGAACGCTACGCCGCCCTGCTCCGTCCGGACCGGGGCGTGATCGTCGATCTCGGCTGCGGGCTCGGCCACAACGCGCGCGTGCTGCATGCGGCGGGGTACGACGTGCTTGCCTGCGACCTGTCGGAGCAGGCGCTGGAACGGCTGCGCCGGGAAGAACCAGGCATTCGCACGCGGCAGCTGGATATGGAGATCGGGCTGCCGTTCGAAGACGGCACGCTGCAGGCGATCGTGGCGGACCTCAGCCTGCACTATTTTACGCGCGACGTTACGCACCGCCTGATCGGGGACATTCATCGGTCGCTCCGGCCGGGCGGCCTGCTGCTCTGCCGCGTGAATGCCGTGGGTGAACGCGACGGCAAGCGGGATCGGGCATCGGCGGACGATCCTTATTTGTACGCCAGCGAAGGCATTCTCCGGCGCTTTTTTGACGAATCCGAGATCGAAGCCTTTTTCCCGCCTGCGGACTGGGAACGTCTGGAATGCCGGCAGGATGAATCGAATCGATACGGCAAGACGAAAAGACTGTGGGAAGTCGGCTTGAGGAGGAGATGCAATGAATAAAATCGGTGGACGCCGAAAAGGTGGAGTGGCGCTGCTGGCGGGAATCGGGATGTAGAATGCAAGCCCCGCATGCTATAATGGGCGACGACTGTCCGGCAGAAGGCCGGAAATAGGCATACGGAGGAGAACCGAATATGGACGATCGATCAACATACCGGCACGGGGATTACGGACATGAACGAAATCAAGCGGTTTTAACCGGGTACTGGGATTTTCTGAAATACCATCTGCTGTTCTTCCTGCTGCCTGCGGCTGCGTCGATCGGGCTGCTGCTGCTCACGCAGAGAGACAACGTTATCAAGCTGTTTTCTTTATTCGCGCTGACGCTGCAATTTATGGCGGGGGCGGGCGACGAAGCGGCGCAGGCGGGCTGGATCGACGGGCTGCTTGCCCTATTGCAGCTGCTGGCGTTCAGCGCGCTGGCCGGGCTTGCGGTGCGCCTGCTTTCGGCCGGGCTTTTTTTCCTGCCGGGGCTGGCGCTGCGGGGGCGGATGAACGCGGGCACGATTTTGAAAACGGGACTCCGGCACTTTTTTGCTACCTTTTTCGTGACGCTGCTGCTCGGGTTCGCGCTTGGCTTCGTCAATTCGGTGCTGTCGGCCATCCCGGTGATCAACGTGATCGCCGTGCTGCTTGCGCTCTACGCGCAGTCGATGTTCAGCATCTATTACGATTACTGGTTCTCGTACAACGAAGCTTCGGGGCAGCCGATCTATAGCGGGCCGAAGGAACGCTTCGGCGTCCTGTACGGCAAGGAAGGCACGTTCTGGCTCTATGCGCTGCTGCTCTCGGCCTCTTACCTGGTGCTGCTGTCGGCGTTCGCCAAACCGTATATCCAACTGAAGATTGCGCAGCGGATGGGAATGACGGTAAAATAACGCAGTTGGCTCACACGCAGCGCACGAAATTGAAAGGCTGCCGCAAGCCGTCCGGGCCTCGCTGCCCGCAGACGGCTTGTTTCGTGATCCGTGGAGATTCGGCGAACAAGTGTGATACGATGTTGTAAACGGTACCAAACGGACATCCAGAGGGGGCTCGGGAATGGAAAACATATGCAGGATTCTGATCGTGGACGATGAAGTGCTGGTCCGCCAGGGCATCAAACATTATCTGGACTGGGAGCAGTACGGATTCCGGATCGTGGGCGAAGCGTCCAATGGCCGCGAAGGCCTCGAAGCGATCGAGCGCGTGCGGCCCCATATCGTGCTGACCGATATCGTGATGCCGATCATGGAAGGCGAAGAATTTACCCGTTTGATCAAAAAACACCATCCGGACATCGAAGTCATCGTGTTGAGCAGCTACGGCGAATTCGATTACGTGCGGTCCACGTTCCAAAACGGCGTGGCCGATTATATTCTCAAGCCGAAGCTTGAGACGCAGGAGCTGCTGCGCGTGCTGCAAAATACGGCCCGGCGGATCGCTTCGATCCGCTATACGGGCGAAGGCAGCGGCGAAGGCCCCGACGCCGAGACGGTGCTGGAGAAGTTGGCGTCGGGCTACGGCGCCGACGAATCCGCTCCGCCCGCCGTGCTGGCGGAGCTGTTCCCGCACGAACAATTCGTGCTGGTCGGCCGGCTGCGCCCGGCCGGCCGCAGCGGCGCCGGCAAGCGTGCCGGCGAGAACGGGCCGCCGCTCGCGGAGCGGCTGCGGCAGGCGCTTGCGCCGAACGCTTTTCTCGCGGCCGCCCTCGGCCCGGCGCGCGTCTACGGGCTGCCGGCCCCGGCCTCCGGCGCCGCGGCCGGCAGCGAAGCCGTGCTGGTCGGCCTCGGCACGGGCCGGCGCACGGCGCTG